>JAFSFC010000048.1 GCA_017435425.1 Ruminiclostridium sp.
ACCGAGGGCAACGTGGTCAGCTACCACGAGCCCACCGAGATCCGCCAGGTGGTCAGCCAGGAGACCTCTGACCTGGTCCGCTCCTTCATGGAGAGCGTGGTCAGCGGCCGCAACGGCACCGGTAAGAATGCCTACGTCCCCGGCTACCGCATCGGCGGCAAGACCGGTTCCTCCCAGACCCTGACCAGAGACCCCGAGACCGGCCGTGAGCGTATCATCGTCTCCTTTGTCGGCTTCGCCCCTGCCGATGACCCCGAGGTCATCGTCCTGCTGGGCTATGACTGGCCCTGGTCCGCCACCCCCGAGTCCAACTCCACTGCCAGCGGTGTGTACATCAGCGGCGGCAACATGGCCTGCCCCATGGCAGGCGAGCTCATCGCCAACATCCTGGACTACCTGGGCCACCAGAAGTCCAGCGCCACCGAGTCCTCCGGCGTGACCATCCCCCGTCTGGTGGGCATGACCCAGCAGGAGGCCAACGCCGCTCTGGCCAAGCTGGGACTCAGCGCCCGGACCTCCGGTCAGGGTGAATTCGTCACCGATCAGGCTCCCTCCCCGGGCAGTTCCGTGCCCAAGGGGAGTTCCATCGTCCTCTATCTGGGCACCGAGCGGGCGGCCGAGACCGTTCCCATGCCCGACCTGTCCGGTATGACCTACCAGGAGGCCAAGGAGGCATTGGAGAAGGTGGGCCTGTACCTGAACGCCACCGGAACGGGTGAGACCGGCAAGGTCTTTGCCCAGGAGGTGGAGCCCAACACCCCTGTGGAAGTGGGCACGGCAGTGGAAGTGAAGTTTGTTGACGAAGTGGCAGACGACAAGGACGCCATCGAGCAGTAATTCCCCCGTCTGCCCCCGGTTTCCATTGGAGGTGGAACCTTGCAGCTTTCCCGGCTCATCCGGGGCATTGCCCTGACCGACCACATAGGTCAGGACGTGGAAATCACTTCACTCACCAGCGATACCCGGTCTCTGGTCCCAGGCGGCCTCTTTGCCGCCCTGAAAGGGACCCGGACCGACGGTACACGATACATTTCCGAAGCCCTGGACCGTGGGGCGGCGGCCATTCTCTGTGAGAAGGCCCCGGATCACCCCGGTCCCTGGCTGGTGGCCAAGGACGCCCGCCAGGCCTACGGCCTGCTGTGCGGCAACTGGTTCGGAAACCCGGCGGACCGGCTGACCCTTCTGGCCGTCACCGGCACCAACGGGAAGACCACCACCACATACCTGTTAAAACACGTTCTGGAGTCCGTCCTCCAGGCCAAAGTGGGCCTGCTGGGGACCAACCAGAACCTCATGGGGGACCGGATCATCCCGGCCACCCACACCACCCCCGACCCCTACCAGCTCCACTGTCTGCTGGCACAGATGGTCAAAGAGGGCTGCGGCTACGGGGTCATGGAGGTCTCCTCCCACGCCCTGGATCAGGGCCGGACAGCCGGGCTCCGGTTCCGGACGGGGATCTTCACCAATCTAACCCGGGATCACCTGGACTACCACGGCACCATGGAGGCCTACCGCCGGGCCAAAGAAAAGCTTTTTGCCCAATGCGGCACCGCCGTTCTGAACCTGGACGACCCGGCCGGAAAGGCCATGGCCGGACGGCTCCCGGGGCCCATCCGGACCTTTGGTCAGGACCGGGGCCAGGTCCGGGCCAGAGACATCCGCCTGCACCCGGATGGGGTGGACTTCACCGCCCTGCACCAGGGGGAAGCCGTCCCGGTTCGGCTGCAGATCCCCGGCCTGTTTTCCGTGTACAACGCCCTGGGGGTCCTGACGGCCTGTCTGGACCTGGGGATCCCTCTGGAGAGGACGGCCAAGGCCCTGGCCGCTGCGCCCGGGGTCAAGGGCAGGGCAGAGGTGGTCCCTGTACCCGCTCCCTATACCGTGATCATCGACTACGCCCACACCCCCGATGCCCTGGAGAAGATCCTGCAGACCGCCCGGGTTGTGACCCGCTGCCGCCTCATCTGCCTCTTTGGCTGCGGGGGAGACCGGGACCGCTCCAAGCGGCCGGTCATGGGGGCCATCGCCGCCGACCTGGCCGACTGGGTGATCCTCACCTCGGATAATCCCCGGACGGAGGACCCGGAGGCCATTCTGGACCAGATCGAAGGGGGCGTTCCCAAAGACTGTTCCCGGTGCATCCGGGTGACCGACCGCCGGGCTGCCATCCGCGCCGCTCTGGCCATGGGTCGGGCGGGGGATGTGATCCTCCTGGCGGGGAAAGGCCACGAGACCTACCAGGATGCCGGCGGGACCCGAACACATTTGGACGAACGGGAAGAAATTTCTTCCTTTTTTGAAGAGAGTATGCTAAACTAATTAGTTGGCGGCGAATCCCATGCTGCCCACACGAAAGAGAAAGAAAATTCCGGAGGTGTATCCCCATGGATCCCATTATCATCAAGCTCCTGGCGGCTGTCGTCCTGGGCTTTGTTCTCACCGCTGCCCTGGGCAAGGTGGTCATTCCCGCCCTGCGCCGCATGAAGGCCGGTCAGTCCATCAAGGAGGACGGCCCCACCTGGCACATGGCAAAGCAGGGCACGCCCACCATGGGCGGCGTCATGTTCATCATCGCCGTCATTGTGACCGTTCTGGTCCTGAATGCATCCGCCATTTTGGCAGGGGATCTCACCTCTGTGTTTGTCCTCCTCTTCTCCCTGGTCTTCGGTCTCATCGGCATGGTGGACGACTACGCCAAGATCAAGAAGAAGGAGAATACCGGCCTCACCGCCAGCCAGAAGTTCCTGCTTCAGCTGGCTGCCGCTGTGCTCTTTACCGTGCTGCTGCGGAACTTCGGCATCCTGTCTCCCAACCTGTACATCCCCTTCCTTGGTGTGGAGTGGAAGCTCCCCTGGGTGGTGTACATGATCTTCGCCGCCTTTGTCATCACCGGCTGCGTCAACTCCGTGAACATCACCGACGGCGTGGACGGCCTGGCCTCCAGCGTCACCCTGGTGGTCTCCGTCTTCTTTGCCGCTGCTTTCACCTATGCACACCTGTGCTGGAACACCACCGGCTCTGCCGGCATGGCGGTCTTTGCTGCCGCTCTGGTGGGCGGCCTGGTGGGCTTCCTGGTGTATAACTTCCACCCCGCCAAGGTCTTTATGGGTGACACCGGCTCCCTCTTCCTGGGCGGTGCCGTCTGCGGCATGGCCTTTGCCCTGGATATGCCCCTCATCCTCATTCTGGTGGGCATCATCTACATCGCCGAGACCCTGTCCGACATCATCCAGGTGGTCTACTTCAAGGCCACCCACGGCAAGCGGATCTTCCGCATGGCTCCCCTCCATCACCATCTGGAGATGGGCGGCTGGAGCGAGAAAAAACTCTGCTACGTCTTCGCCGGTATCACGCTGGTGTGCTGCATCCTGGCCTTTATTGGGGTCATGGGGCGGTTCCCCGCTCTGTGATCGCCGGGCCAATGACAACCATTCAGGAGGGAATCACCCGTGGCCAAAGCTTTTAAGAAACCACTGAAAAGCCCCATAAAGCCCAAGGAGAGAAAGCCCGGTCAGACCATCCAGGGTGAGGTCGACCTGCCCTTCATGCTGCTGACCGTTCTGCTGGTGGTGGTGGGCCTGGTGATGCTCCTGTCCGCCTCCTACCCCTCGGCCATCTATGACCTGAAGGGCAACACCGGCGGCGACTCCCTGTACTACTTCAAGCGCCAGGCCGCCTTTGCGGTGGTGGGCTTCATCGGCATGTATATCGTCTCCAAGCTCAACTACCGGGGCCTCCAGGGCCTGGCTGTGCCCATCCTGCTGGTGGCCTTCATCCTGATGCTGGCCGTCCACGTGCCCGGCCTGGGCAAGACGGTTGGCGGCGCCACCCGCTGGCTGACCATCCCCATCCAGTGGCAGCCCTCTGAGCTGGGCAAAATGGCCCTGATCATCTACTTTGCCTCCCGTCTGTCCAAGCGTGACCAGCGGATCCCCCGGCGGTTCAACCCCCGGACCACCCTGGGCCGCTTCGGCAACTGGCTGGAGCGCATCGGCTTCTTCGAACTGGTGCCCTACGGCATCGTTCTGGTGGTCATGATCGTCATCCTGTACCTCCAGCCCCATATGTCCGCCTCCATCCAGATGGTGGTCATCGCCGCCGCCATCCTCTTTGCCGGCGGTATCTCCGTGGGCTGGTTCCTGGCCGGCGGCATCACCGTGGCCAGCCTTCTGGTCATCATCATCGCCACCACCGACTACATGACCTCCCGTGTCCAGATGTGGCAGGATCCCTGGCAGGATGCCCTGGGCAAGGGCATGCAGGCCATCCAATCCATGCTGGCCATCGGCTCCGGCGGCGTCTTCGGCGAGGGCCTGGGCAACAGCCGGCAGAAGTTCCTCTACCTGCCCGAAGCACAGAACGACTTCATCTTCGCCGTGGTCTGCGAGGAGCTGGGCCTCATCGGCGCCTCCCTGGTACTGGTCCTCTTTGCCCTGCTCATCATCCGGGGCTACTGGCTGGCCCTCCACGCCAGAGACAAGTTCGGCTCCCTGGTGATCGTGGGTGTTGTGACCCTGTTCGCCTTCCAGGTGTTCGCCAACGTGGCCGTGGTGACCAACCTGTTCCCCGTCACCGGCATCTCCCTGCCCTTCTTCAGCTACGGTGGTACGGCCCTGATCATTCAGTTGGCGGAGATGGGCCTCATACTAAGTATCTCGCGGCAAAATCCGATAACCTGATGAACTCTCAGACCCGCTTCGCTGGGCTCTGAGAGTTGAGAGATTGCGCTGCGGTCAGCGCACGGGCCCATGGCCCGCACGTTCCCTTTGCGAGCAGTATGTTTCCCGACGTACACGCCGCCGGGAAACATGATTTGACTTTCTTTTGTGTCTGCGGACACAAAACTCTGCGAGGCATTTGCTTCGTACACAAGGAGAGAGATTATGAACGTGTTATTTACCTGCGGGGGCACCGCCGGGCACATCAACCCCGCCGTAGCCCTGGCCCGTATGTTCCGGGAGCGAAACGAAGACTGCAAGGTCCTCTTTGTGGGGGCCAAGGGGGGTATGGAGGAGCGTCTGGTCCCCAAGGAGGGCTTCGACCTGGAGACCGTCACCATCAGCAACTTCCGCCGGAGCTTCAGCCCCGCCGCTATCCGCCACAACCTGGGCACCGTGAAGAATCTGTCCGTCTCTAAGAAGGAGGCCGGAAAGATCCTGGACTGGTTCAAGCCCGACCTGGTGGTGGGCACCGGCGGCTACGCCTCTTTCCCGGTGGTGAATGCCGCTGCCAAGCGGGGGATCCCCACCGCCGTCCACGAGTCCAACGCTGTTCCCGGCCTCACCACCCAGCGGCTGTCCAAGGTGGCCGACCGGGTCATGGTGGGCTATGAGGAGTCCCGTGCTCACTACTCCAACCCCGACAAGGTGGTCCTCACCGGCACCCCTGTCCGGGGCGGATTTTTCAAGTATACCAAGGCCCAGGCCCGTGAGGCCCTGGGCATCACCGATGACCGTCCCCTGGTCCTGTCCTACTGGGGCAGCCTGGGCGCCGAGGTCATGAACAACTACATGGTGGACTTCATCCGTCAGGCCGCCAAGGAAGGGGCACCCTTCCACCACATCCACGGGGCCGGACGGAACTTTGAATCCATGACCCAGGCCCTGGCCGATGTGGAGCTGCCCTCCGAGATCCAGGTCCGGGAGTACATCTACGATATGCCCACCGTCATGGCGGCGGCCGACCTGGTCCTGTGCCGGGGGGGCGCATCCACCCTGTCGGAGCTCACCGCCATCGGCAAGCCTGCCATCATCGTGCCCTCTCCCAACGTGACCAACAATCACCAGGAGAAGAACGCCAACGTTCTGGGCAGCCAGGGCGGGGCTGTGGTCCTGCTGGAGCCCGTCTGCACCGGTGAGGTCCTGTACAAGACTGCCGCCGATCTGCTGGCAGATTCCGCCAAGCTGGAGGCCATGTCCCAGGCTATGACCGGCCTGGGTGTCCCCGAGGCGGCAGAAAAGATCTACGAGACCCTCCTGGGTCTCATGATGGACGATTAACACCAAACCATCTCCCCCTGCATAGGATGGGGCAAACAGCCTGAACGGGGGAGAGAAGATGGAATATTTCGCAGTTACCGGCGGCCGCCCCCTGGAGGGGAGCGTGGCCGTCCATGGAGCCAAGAACAGTGCTCTGCCCATCCTGGCGGCCACTCTGCTGGCCCGGGGGGAGAGCGTGATCCATAACTGCCCGGACCTGACCGACGTACAGACCGCCCTGGAGATTTTGACCTGCCTGGGCTGCCGGGTCCAACGGGAGGGTAACACCCTGCTGGTGGACACCTCCTGTGCCCATGGCATCCGGGTGCCCGACGGTCTTATGGGCAGGATGCGGGCCTCCGTCCTTTTTCTGGGTGCACTGCTTGCCAGAGAGGGGCGGGCGGAGGCCGGATGGCCCGGGGGCTGCGCCCTGGGAGCCCGGCCCATCGACCTGCACCTGGCGGCCTTTCAGGCCCTGGGGGCCCAAGTCCGGGACAGCGGCGAAACCATTGTTTGCCGGGGGAGGACCCTGCAGGGGACCCGGCTGACCTTTCCCATCCCCAGCGTGGGGGCCACGGAGAACGCCATGCTGGCGGCCTGCGGGGCAGAGGGGGTCACCATCCTCCAGAATCCCGCCCGGGAGCCGGAGATCGCCGATCTCCAGGGCTTCCTCCAGGCCATGGGGGCCGATGTGGAGGGGGCGGGGACCGAACGCATCATCATCCGTGGGGGACGGCCCCTTCGGCCTGCATCCTATCGGGTCATGGCCGACCGGATCGTCACCGCCACCTATCTCTGCTCGGTGGCCTCGGCCGGGGGAGAGGGGATCTTCACCGGCACCGACGGCAGCCATCTGCTGCCCGTGCTGGAGGCCCTCGCCGCTGCCGGATGCGCCATCCGCCGGGAGCCGGGACGGATCATCCTCAGAAAGGACCGGCCCCTGGGGAGCGTACATATCACCACCGGGCCCTATCCCGCCTTTCCCACCGATGCCCAGCCCCTGCTGGCGGCGGCGCTGGCAGGAGGGGCGGGAGAGAGCACCATCACCGAGACCATTTTCGACCGGCGCTTCCGCTATGTCCAGGGGCTCAACGCCCTGGGCGGGTCTGTCCGCCTGGAGGGAAACACCGCCCATATCACGGGACGGCCTCTCCACGGCGGCCAGGTAACGGCCCCCGATCTTCGGGGCGGAGCCGCCCTGGTCATTGCCGCCCTGGGGGCGGAAGGGGAGAGCCGGATCACCGGCCTGACCCACATGGACCGAGGCTATCAAGGGCTGGAGGACACCCTGCAGAAGCTGGGGGCATCCATCCGGCGCACCAAAGACAAAGGAACCTGACCTATGGCCAAGAAACAGAAAGAACCCAAACAGCCCAAACAACCGAAACAGCCCAAAGGCAAGGCGGGCATTCTCTACGGCATTGTGACGGCCATCCTCATGGCGGTCTCCGTGGTGCTGGCCTGTACCGTCTTTTTCCGGGTGGAGTCCGTCCAGGTGGTGGGCGTGGAGCGCTACACCGTGGAGGAGATCCAGACCGTGGCCTCTGTGGAGAAGGGGTCCAACCTGATCCTCACCCCCGGCGACCAGGTGGCCGGACGGCTGTATAAAAAACTGCCCTATGTGGACCATGTGGAGGTCCAGAAGCGGTTCCCCACCACCTTGCGGCTGGTGGTCACCGAGTCTGTCCCTGCGGCGGTGGTCCCGGCCTCCGCCACCGTGGAAATGACCGGTGAGGACGGCAAGATCATCCCCACCGTGGCCGTCACGGGCGAAATGTGGATCATCGACCCCAAGGGCCGTCTCCTGGAGCCCGCCGACGAGGCCGCCCAGAACCAATACATCAACGTCACCGGCATTGCGGCCTTTGAGCCCGAGCAGGGGGAGATCATCGACGTGGAGAACCCCAACCAGAAGGCCAGCCTCCTGGGGCTCCTTCAGGCCCTGGAGAGCGAGGGGATGCTGGCCAATGTCACCGACATCGACGCCTCCCTCACCACCGAGATCTCCATGGTCTACCAGGGGCGCATTACCGCCAAGCTTCTGAGCAACACGGATTTCGTCCGCAAGCTGCGGATCCTGGAGGAAGTGGTGGCCCTTACCGGGGAGCATGAGTACCGCACGGTGAACCTGAAGGGAGAAGAGGTCTTCGATTCCCCCTCGTTCTGACAAAGTCCTCCAAAGAGGACGGGAAAGAGGGAAGTTTTTTCAAAAAGTTGGGGATGAATTCAAACTTTTCTATTGACCTGTTGGAAAAAGGGAGATACAATAAAGTATCATCTATTATTATGTAATTCGCTAGATATTTCAGATAAAAACACTTAGGAGGATCAAGCATGGCTTTTGGATTAGATACCGGGGCAGATTCTGTCGTTAGCATTAAGGTGATCGGCGTGGGCGGCGCCGGCAGCAATGTCGTCAACCGCATGGTGGATTCCGGCGTTAAGGGCGTGGACTTCATCGCAGTCAACACCGACAAGCAGGCACTGGCAGTTTCCAGCGCAAATCAGAAAATTCAGATCGGCGAAAAGCTGACCGAGGGTCAGGGTGCCGGTTCTAACCCCGAGGTGGGCCGTCAGTCCGCTGAGGAAAGCCGTACCCAGATCACCAAGATCCTGGAAGGCACCGACATGGTCTTCATCACCGCCGGCATGGGCGGCGGCACCGGCACCGGCGCAGCTCCCATCCTGGCTGACCTGGCCAAGGAAATGGACATCCTGACCGTTGGCGTCGTCACCAAGCCCTTCTCCTTCGAAGGCCGCCGCCGTATGCAGCAGGCCGAGCTGGGCATTGAGAACCTGCGCACCAAGGTGGACTCTCTGGTCATCATCCCCAACGACCGCCTGAAGTATGCCACCGAGCAGAAGATCACCCTGTCCAACGCATTCGAAGTGGCAGATGACGTGCTGCAGCAGGCCGTTCAGTCCATCTCCGACCTCATTAAGAACACCGGCTTCATCAACCTGGACTTCGCTGACGTCTCCGCCGTCATGAAGGATGCCGGCATGGCACACATGGGTGTGGGCCGTGCAACCGGCAAGTCCAAGGCTGAGGATGCAGCCCGCCGTGCCGTTTCCAGCCCCCTGCTGGAGACCTCCATCAACGGAGCCCGGGGCGTTCTGGTCAACGTCACCGGTTCCACCGACGTGGGCCTGGAAGAAGTCGAGATCGCTGCAAACCTGGTCCAGGAAGCTGCCGATCCCAACGCTCTGATCATCTTCGGTGCTACCTTCGACGAGTCCCTGGAGGACGAGATCGTGGTCACCGTCATCGCCACCGGCTTTGACGAGAAGGTCATGAACAACAAGCTGGGCAGCGCACCTGCCGAGAAGCCCTCCAAGAGTGCAGGCCGTTCCTCTGCTCCCGCTTCCGAGCCCGCTGCTTCCGACGATGACCCCTACAAGGAGATCTTCAAGATCTTCAACCGCGACAGATAAATACGTATGACAAAGACCCCGCTGCTGTGCAGCGGGGTCTTTTTACGTTTCGGGAGGCCGCCACGCTGGTTGCGCCTCCGGCGGGGCCCAGCTTTCTCTGGAGAAAGCTGGGGGAAAGAGCACCAGGGCTCTGCCCTGGACCCGTTGGAGGGCGGTGCAGTTCTGTCAGGTTTGATTGTGAAACAGCCTTGCCTGCGGCCAGTTGGCCCGAGTGGGTAACGGCGTGCCCACCAGCTGGGCACGCGGCAGCGATAGTTTTTGTCCAACGTCCCCGCGCGCCAGCCGGTGGCGCGCCATGGCCGACCTGCCGATACAGAAAGCAGGATTCATACCACCAGAGAAAGGGGTCCAGGGGAAAGAAACTCTTTCCCCTGGCATTCTTTCCCCCATTTCTCATGGGAGAAATGGGGTCCTGCCGGAGGCACTCGAAAAACGTGGCAGGGAAAAGAGAACCCTCCATCCAAACCGATGGAGGGTTTCATTCCGTATCCACAATGGTGATGGCCTTGCCCTGGGCCATGGCGTAGGAAAGGGTCTGGAAGGTCCCGCCCTGGGGCTGGCCGTCATAGACGGCGATGAGGCGGGCGGCCCGGTCCACCATGTATCGGTTCCGACGGGCCATGCAGCCGGGAGAGTAGTGGTGCTGGACCACGGTCTCGTAGTTGCACCGATCCAGGATGGCCTGGCGGCGGTCCCGGTCGGCTGGGGACCAGCTTTTGGCCTGGTCGGGATAGGGGATGGCGGCCTCCAGGGTCACATCCGGGCGGCGGTCCCGAAGGGATAGAACGATTTCGGCAAAATACAGATCGGCCCCCTGAGCCATGCCGCAGAGGAAATGGCGGCACCCGGCGGTGTAGGCCTCCTCCACTGCCCGGGCCAGCCGGTCCTTCAGGGCCAGGCAGCCGGGATGGGATTCGTCGGCCCCCCAGGGCAGGCGGGCAGGGCGGTGGCCGGTAAAGGCGCAGCTGATCTCGGGTTCCATGGGCGGGCCTCCTTTCCTGGTGTAGTATTAGCATCTTATACCCCTGTATAGACAAAGTCAATGCAAAAACAGACAAGTTTTATGGCGGAAGTCCAAAATAGGGGTTGCATTTCCTGCAAAAGGCGGTATAATAAAGATGGACAACGAAATAAGATGTCTTCAGGGCGGGGTGAAAGTCCCCACCGGCGGTAAAGTCCGCGAGCGCTTCGGTTCTGGCCGAAGGCAGCTGACCCGGTGTGATTCCGGGACCGACAGTGACAGTCTGGATGGGAGAAGACGTGTCGGCACTTTTGATGGTGTAACTGCGTAAAGAAGCAGGGCGTATTATGGCCTTTTTGTTCTTGCGCCTATTGTAACGCCCCCAATTGATGGTTGACACCTGGAAGACATTGGTTTTTCGGGTGTCAAATTGATCAAATGGGAGTGTTTTTTTATTATGAACGCAAAAACTCGCAAACTGACCACCATGGCTCTGCTGGTGGCCATCTCCATCGTCCTGGTGTACCTGATCCATTTCCCCATCTTCCCCGCCGCCGCCTTCCTGGAGTATGACCCTGCCGATATTCCGATCCTGATCGGTACCTTCGCCTACGGTCCTCTGGCAGGCCTCCTGCTCACCGTGGTCACCTGTGTCATCCAGGGTGTCACCGTCTCCGCAGGCTCTGGCGCTTACGGCATCATCATGCACCTGATCGCCACCTCCACCATCGTTCTGGTGGCCGGCAACATCTACCGGGTCAAGCACACCCGTGCAGGCGCTGCCATCGCCCTGATCATCGGCACCATCTGCTGGGGCATCGTGATGGTCATTGCCAACCACTTCATCACCCCCCTGTTCATGGGCGTGCCTGTGGAAGTGGTTGACGCCATGCTGCTGCCCGTGATCCTGCCCTTCAACCTCATTAAGGCAGGCGTGAACTCCATCATCACCTTCATCGTCTATAAGACCGTCTCCCGCCACCTGATCCACAGAGGCGAAGAGAAGAAGTAAATTCAATGACAAGGCTGCGCCCATGGGTGCGGCAGATTCCAAATACAAAGGACCGTCCGGGTTTACCGGGCGGTCCTTTTTGTTCAGGGGTGGAAAATGCCGCGCCTTTTGTAGATTACCTATTGCGAGAGTGGGGAAATTGGAGTATAATGGTCCCATCGGGATATGATCCGAAGGAAAAGGAGGATACCATTATGAAGCAAAGTCTGAAACGGATCCTGGCCGTGAGCCTGTCCCTGCTGATGCTCACCGGCCTTATGACCCCGGCTCTGGCCTATGATGCCTGTCAGCCCGTGCAGGACCTGACCCTCTCTGGGGATCAGACCCCCGACTACGACGGCCGCACGATCTACTACTTGGATATCTACAGCGGTCAGCAGACCGGCCGACCGGAGTACAACTCGGCCAATCTGTCCCAGCTGTACAAGGATGCGGTCCTGAACCGGAACAATTATATTGAGTGGGTCAATCTGGCCTACAACATTTTTGCATCCCACGGCTGCTCCTACGGCGATGACGAGGACAGAGGCTGGGTGAACGGCTTCAGCAGCCGCGACTCCGGCTATAAAGTGGACTTCATCCAATCCATGATGGAGGCCTATGAATATGACGGCTCTGAGTACGATGTTCGAAGCACCGGCCTCAGCCACGCCTCTTCCCTTCAGGCTGCCGTGGAGGAGACCGCCAACAGCGTCTCCTGGCTGCTGCAGAACTACTCCGCCCACGGCGGCATGGACAAGGAGGACATCCTGGGTCAGCACGATCTGCTCACTGACACCTCCGTCATGAGCAACAAGAGTGGTCCCGTCCTCTATGCCAACGTGGCCAATCTGGACCGATACGGCGCTACCGACCGTTACGCCTACAACTCCTTCACCATTGCCTTCTATGACTTCCAGGTCTATGCCCTGGATACCGGCGATGAACTGAACTCCGCCGTCACTGGCAAGACGGCCACCCAGGTGCAGAACGGCGAGGTCAATGGTGTGTCCTACGGCAACACCGAGGACAGCACCGATGTGCTGGCCGAAAACTACACCCTGGACGACATGAGCGTGACCCTGACCACCGGCTCCTCCACCACTAGCACCATGGGGAGCAGCGTGACCAACAGCAACACCATCACCAACGGTTTGACCTTGGGCCGCTCTCTGAATATCACTGCCAAGATCCCTCTGCTGGCCGATATTGGCGTAAGCCTGTCCGGCAGTTTTTCCTTCAGCGATGCCATCTCCAACGCCTATACCAACTCCACCTCCACGGCGGAGCAGGTCAGCGATGGCCTCTCTGTGACTGCCAACGTCCCTCCCCATACTGTCCTGGTGGGTTCCAAGGAGGAGACCCGGGTCACCACCACCATCCAGTATGACTGCCCCATCGTGGTCACCTATAACGTGGCCATCTTCTCCATGAGCGGTAACCTGTGGGATGGCAGTGCCATCGATTCCTTCGATGGCTACACCCAGCGGTCCTTCCTGACCAAGTTCGGCGACACCGGCTCCGGTCAGGATGCCCCCGAGGAGATCTATTGGCGGGCCACCATGAATTCCGATGACCCCAGCTACGACAAGTCCTACGGCTACACCAAGGCCACCAACGACAATGGCACCGTCCTCTGCGAGGGTCTGGACTGGTCTTCTATCCTGGAGCAGGAGGCCCCCACCACCGGGTACAGCACCGACCAGCTCAGCGCCGGCACCCAGATGATCTATGACCTGGATGACGACTATGCCATGTCGGTGAACGGCGCCGCCATCTCTCTGGACGAGACCTACCAGTCCATTAGCATGGCCGATGTGAACAATCCCCAGGCCATGCCCGTCTATCCCATCGGCAGTGTGTATGTGAACTGGCAGATCGAGGACGAGCGGACCATGGAGGTGGGGGACACCATGGCCATCAACAGCAACCGGGTCAAGGCCATGGACACCGAAGGGGCCTCCTACCACGGCTTCCTCTTCGGTCAGGGTACCTGGAAGATCGTGGATGCCAGCGGCAATATCCTCACCGATGCCAACGGCAAGGAGCAGAACACCGACGGCGTGGCCCAGATCACCACGGACGCCGTCACCGGCAAGCAGACCCTCACCGCCGTGGCGCCCGGCACCTCCTATGTGAAGTACTTCATCAAGGAGACCCAGGCCGACGGCAGCTACACCTATGTGACCCATGACGGCACCCCCTCTCTCAACGAGAACATCTCCTCCCCCGCCTATAAGTTCGTGGTCTCCGCCCCCGCCGCAGAGGCCTTCGACGGCACCCTGGTGCTTGTGGGTTCCCCTGTGGTCACCACCAACGTCACCGAGAACCTGAACACCCTGGAGGGTCTTGCCCTTACCGCCTACGACAAGACCGGCAAGGAGGTCGTTCCCCACGTCTCCTGGGAGGCCCAGGAGCTGCCCGGCAAGGGCATCACCGTTGACCCTGACGGCGCCATCACCGTGACCACGCCCGGCACCTTCCATGTCCGTGCCTACTGGGACAACAGCGCCAACGGGGTGGACAACGTCTATTCCGACTGGGTGGAAGTCACTGCCGCAGAGCCCGTGAGCCTGCTGCTGGGCATCAGTTATCATCCCTTCACGGATGTGCCCTACACCCATTGGGCCAACGACCATGTGGGCTTTGTCTGCCTGAATAAGATCATGAACGGCACTGCTGCCACAAAGTTCACGCCCAACGGCACCACCACCCGTGCCATGGTGGCCCAGGTCCTGTATAACCTGGCAGGCCAGCCCGCCGTGGAAGGGGAGAACCCCTTCGTTGATGTGGCTGCCGACGCCTGGTACGCCGATGCAGTCATCTGGGCGGCGGAAACGGGCCTGACCACCGGTGTGAAGGCCGACCGGTTCGCTCCCAACGACCAGGTGACCCGTGAGCAGCTGGTGACCTTCATCTGCCGTTACGCCGACTGGGCCGGTGTGGACCTGCCCCAGGGCGATGGGGATCTGAGCCGATATGAGGATGCTGACCAGATCTCTGCCTGGGCCAAGGACTTTGTGGTCCGTGCCCTGGAGGCCGGGATCATCAACGGCAAGACCGACACCACCCTGGTCCCCGGGGGCTATGCCACCCGTGCAGAGCTGGCCGCCATGCTCCACCGCTGCTGCGGCAGCATGTTGGGCAACGAGATGAACATCATTCCTCTGCCCAGTGGGCCTGTCATCCCGCCGCTCTTTCCCAGGGGAGACTGATCTGAGCCCATCAAATATTGACAGGAATTGTTTAAATTGCTGCCCGGTGGTAGACGAACGTTGGGTAGTGTGATACAATATGACCATAAAAACCGGGGAGACCCGGCGGAAAGGAAGACTACATATGAAGAGAAGGTTTTTGAGCATCCTGGCCGTTCTGGCCCTGTGCCTGACTATGCTGCCCATGGCGGCCTTTGCGGCTCCCATCCCCTGGCCCGCCGAGGGAGAGCAGATCACCCTGGACGGAAAGTCCTACACCTACCTGGGTGACGTCACCGAGACCGGCCTGGAGATCAGCCCGGCCAGCGCTGAGGAATGCGGTTTTGCCGGCATCGCCAAGGCCGGTGAGGGCTATGTGTCCTTTACTGTGGAAGAGGGCCTGCTGAGCATGACCCTGAACAACGCCACCATCACCGCTATGAGCCAGGAGGATTTTGAGGGCTATGGCATTTTCGTCACCGACTACGATGTGGCCATCGACGGCGTGGGCAAAAACATCGTGAATGCAGGCAACACGGCCATCTCTGTGGGCGGCTGCCTGACCCTGACCGGTGAGTTTGAACGGATCGCCGGTATGAACTCCGGCATCCACTGCAGCACCACCTGGGGCTTTGGCGGGGAGGAAGTTACCGTCTCCGGCGGTGACCTGATGATCAACGCCAACATCGGCGAAGTGATTGGCACCGAGAACGTGGGCATCTACAGCGACTGCAGCCTGTCCATCAACGGCAAGCTGGGGGATGTCTCCGGCGGCATCGGCATTCAGTCCGGTGACGGCCTGACCCAGGACAATCTCAAAGAGGGTTATCTGACCATCAACGGCACCATCGGCTCCGTGGTGGGCTTCGTGAATGCCGGCATCCACGGCAGAGGAGATGTGACCATCGGCAAGGACGCTGTGATTGGCGAGATCGTGGCCGACACCGTGGGCATCAGCGTGGACTGCATCACCGACGAAGACTTTGTTCCCCTGGCCGGCAGCTCCCTGACCATCAACGGCACGGTGGGTCCCATCAGCGCCTCCCAGATCCAGGAGGAGGGCGAGGACTGGATCCGCTACGGTGTCCATGTCCAGGGCGGTGACTTCCGCATTGCCGAGGGAGCTTCTGTGGAATCCATCTACGGCGAAGACTACGGTGTTCAGGTAGAGGGCGGCACCTTCATCTGCGGGGCCTGGGTCCAGGAAGGCATCACCGGCGGCGAGAAGGATATCGAGACCGTGGAGTGGCCCTCTGTCTGGGCCCATGCTGAGGTCATGGACGCCATCCTGTTCAGCCTGGTCCCCGAAGACCTCCAGTGCAAGTACACCCAGGCTACCACCCGCGGGGAGTATGCGGCCCTGGCCACCTGCCTGTATGAGATGGTCACCGACGAGGTCATCCAGCTCACCGAAGCAGAGAAGGCTCCCTTTACCGACACCACCGACGAGAACGTGGCCAAGATGTATAAGGTGGGCGTGGTCAACGGCATGGGAGACGGCACCTTCGCTCCCAACGCCAAGCTCACCCGTGAGCAGGCGGCCACCCTGCTGTCCCGTCTGGCCAATGCGCTGGAGGAGCCCCTTACGGTCTCTGCGCCTGCCTTTGCCGACAACGACCAGATCTCTGATTGGGCCTATGATGCTGTAGGTGAGGTCCAGGCGGCTGAGATCATGAAGGGTGTGGAGGACAACCTCTTTGCCCCCAAGCGTGACTACACCAGAGAGCAGAGCATCCTAACCATGGACCGCCTGTTCAATATGGTGTTCTGGGACAACGTAGAAGAATAAAATTTGAACCCTTGCAGCCCCCGGCTTCTCAGGAAGCCGGGGGATTTTTTTAGACTTTCGGAAAAGGCAGACCTTTTCCGAAAGTTGGGGCTGCGGCCTGTTGCAGCGCACGCCTTGTGCAAGGCGCACGTTTACAGGCCGAGAAGTGTTTTCTGGCACGCACATGTCGCGCCAGAAAACAGAGTTCACTTTATTTCGCCGCTGGGGCGGCGAAACTCTGCGAGGCATTTTGGGTGTGGCACAATAGTCCCATGGTTATCCCTGCCGTACCATTGTCTCCTTGCCAACCTGTCCGATCCTTGCTACAATATGATATTAGAGACTATGACAGGGAGGGGAGACCATGGAAAAGGAACGCATCATCTTTCACTGCGACCTGAACTCCTTTTATGCCTCGGTGGAGCTCCTCTCCTACCCCCACCTGAAGGACCTGCCGGTGGCGGTGTGCGGTGACCCAGAGTCCCGCCACGGCATCATCCTGGCCAAGAACGAGGCCGCCAAGGCCTTTGGGGTCAAGACGGCCGAGACCATCTGGCAGGCCCGGCGGAAGTGTCCGGATCTCTATCTCCTGCCTGCCCACCACGACAAGTACCGGTACTACTCCAAACTCTCCCGGGAGATCTTTGAGCGGTACACAGACCTGGTGGAGCCCTTCGGCATCGACGAGAGCTGGCTGGACGTGACCCACACCATCCACCTCTTCGGGGGAGACCCGGCGGCCCTGGCAGACCGGCTCCGGGAGGATATGAAACGGGAGCTGGGGCTGACCTGCTCGGTGGGGGTCTCATTTAATAAGGTATTTGCCAAGCTGGGCAGCGACTATAAAAAGCCCGATGCGACGACGGTGATCCGCCGGGAGGACGTACCCTCCATGGTCTGGCCCCTGCCGGTGACCGACCTGCTCTTTGTGGGCAGGGCCTCGGCGGCCATCCTGGAAAAACACCGGATCACCACCATCGGCCATCTGGCCAACACCCCTAAAGAAAACCTGGTGGCCCTCCTGGGCAAGCACGGGGCCCAGCTCCACGACTATGCCACCGGGGCCGAGCACAGCCCCGTCCGGCCAGCCGGGACGGAGCCGCCCCCCAAGTCTGTGGGCAACGGCTCCACCTTCCCCCGGAACCTCCGGGGAGAGGAGGAGATCCGGGCAGGGGTCCAGATCCTGGCAGAGCGGGTGGCCGCCCGCCTGCGCCGCTACGAGATGAAGTGCACCACTCTGCAGGTGGCCCTGCGGAGCCCGGAGTTCAAAACGGTGAGCCGCCAGAAGAAGACAGAGGCTCCCACCAATGTGAGCCGGGAGCTCATCCGCACCGCCATGGAGCTCATCGAAAACTGCTGGAGCTGGTCGGCCCCGGTCCGGGCCATCACCATCACCGCCCAGGGCCTGCTGCCCGAGGACCAGGCGGGGGACCAGATGGACCTTTTTGCCCCTCAGGCCTCAGCCAGACGGGAGAAGCAGGAGAAGCTGGAGCGGACCATGGACCAGATCCGGGCACGGTACGGCCGAGACATGATCCGGTTTGCCTCCCGGGAAACGGATACCGCCCGGGAGATCGCCGGGGAACGGCCCAGGAAAAACAAGGAGGAAGAACCATGACCACATACATCTTGCTGTGGGTGCTCATCTGGAGCATCCTGGCCTTCGCCCTCATGGGCATTGACAAATGGAGAGCCGCCAACCACGGCTGGCGCATCCCGGAAAAGACCCTCTTCCTGTCCGCTGCCCTGGGGGGCAGCCTGGGGGCCATCCTGGGGATGCAGCTCTTTCGCCACAAGACCCAGCACTGGTCCTTTAAGCTGGGAATGCCTGCCATTTTGGCGGTACAGATCATCCTGGCCCTGGGCCTGACCTGGTGGGTTGCTTTCGGGGGTTAAAGCTGTGCAGCAAACCCTTGGGCCCCAAAGGAAAACTTGACACCCTTGACACAGACAAAGTGACCAAAGGGGACCCCAATATCTTGGTATCTTATCACTTTCTCACTACTTGACGAACTGTTGCCCTTGTGCTAAAATACGAAATTGCGGTGAGCTGTTTTTATGGGAAAACCAGGCAGTTACACCGGAAAATCCGCCGAAAGGGAGGGGGACACGCTGTGCTGACCGACCTGAAAACTGCGAAAAAAGTGACAGGGGCCAAGCAGGTGACCCGAGCCCTCAAGAGCGGCACCGCCCGGAAGGTCTTTCTGGCCGACAACGCCGACCCCCGGGTGACCGAGCCTGTGGCCGACCTCTGCCAGGAAAACGGCATCGAGGCAGTCCACGTCCCCTCCATGCATGCGCTGGGTGCAGCCTGCGGCATCGCCGTGGGAAGCGCTGTGGCAGCCATCGTGGAATAAATTTGGTATTCGCCGTATGAGGAAGGCCTCATCCGGTTAGAATATAAATAATTTCCCATATTTGAGGAAAGGAGGAAAATTCATGCCTACTTTTAACCAGCTGGTTCGCAAGGGCAGAGACAAGGTGACCTACAAGTCCACTTCTCCCGCCATGCAGAAGGGCCTGAACACCCTGAAGAACAAGGAGACCGATCAGCCCTCCCCCCAGAAGAGAGGCGTCTGCACCGCAGTTCGTACTTCTACTCCTAAGAAGCCCAACTCCGCACTGCGTAAGATCGCCCGTGTGCGTCTGACCAACGGCTACGAAGTCACCGCTTACATCCCCGGTGTCGGCCACAACCTGCAGGAGCACTCCGTGGTCATGATCCGCGGCGGCCGTGTCAAGGACCTGCCCGGCGTTCGTTACCACATCATCCGCGGCACTCTGGATACCCAGGGCGTCAATGGTCGTATGCAGTCCCGTTCCAAGTACGGTGCTAAGAGACCCAAGGCCGGCAAGAAGTAATTCTTTCTGTCCTGAAACATCTGATCGTAATTTTGCGCTCAAGCGCAAAGCAAATGCTTTGCCGCGAGTCGCTTAACCATATATCTGCTAAACGGATTTGGGTAAGCTCTCAAGGCAGGCACCGGGCTATTGGCCCGACACGGAAAACGCAGAGGCGTTTTTCGAGTACCTATGAAATCATTTTTTTATGAAGGAGGGAAGCAAAGTGCCCAGAAGAGGAAACGTACCCAAGCGGGAAGTTCTGCCCGATCCGCTGTATAATTCCGTCTTAGTCACTAAGCTCGTCAACAGCATCATGCTGGACGGCAAGAAGGGTGTTGCTCAGAAGGTTGTCTACGGCGCTTTCGATATCGTCAAGGAACAGACCGGCAAGGAGCCCCTGGAAGTGTTCTCCGCAGCTATGGAGAACGTCATGCCGTCTCTGGAAGTTAAGGCCCGCCGTGTCGGCGGTGCTACCTATCAGGTCCCCATGGAGGTCCGCCCTGAGCGCCGCCAGACCCTGGCTCTGCGCTGGCTGACCGCTTACTCCCGCAAGCGCAGCGAGAGAACCATGAAGGAGCGCCTGGCAGGCGAACTGATGGACGCCGCCAACAACCTCGGCAGCGCTGTCAAGAAGCGTGACGAGATGCACAAGAACGCCGAGGCCAACAAGGCATTCGCACACTTCCGCTGGTAAGTCTGGAGGTAAAGAATGGCACGTAAAGTTACCCTGGAAAACACCAGAAACATCGGTATCATGGCTCACATCGATGCCGGTAAGACCACTACCACCGAGCGTATCCTGTACTACACCGGTGTTAACTACAAGCTGGGCGAGACCCATGACGGCACTGCCACCATGGACTGGATGGCTCAGGAGCAGGAGCGTGGTATCACCATCACCTCCGCTGCTACCACCTGCTACTGGAGCGGCACCGAGAACCAGTTCCCCCAGACCCGTCTGAACATCATCGACACCCCCGGTCACGTGGACTTCACCGTCGAGGTCGAGCGTTCCCTGCGTGTTCTGGACGGTTCCGTTACCGTTATGTGCGCAAAGGGCGGCGTTGAGCCCCAGTCTGAGACCGTTTGGCGCCAGGCTGACAACTACAAGGTCCCCCGCATGATCTACGTCAACAAGATGGACATCATGGGCGCAGACTTCTACAACGTTCTGAACATGATCCACGATCGTCTGAAGTGTAACGCCGTGCCCATCCAGCTGCCCATCGGTAAGGAAGAGACCTTCGTCGGCATCATTGACCTGGTCAAGATGAAGGCTGACATCTACTACGACAACGTGGGTAAGGACATCCGTGAGGAGCCCATCCCCGAGGACATGATGGACCTGGCTCAGGAGTATCGCACCAAGCTGATCGACGCTTGCGCCGACCTGGACGAGGAACTGATGATGCTGGCTCTGGAAGAGGAAGAGATCCCCGAGGATATGATCCGCGCTGCGATCCGTAGGGGCACCATCGACAACGTGATCGTTCCCGTTGTCTGCGGTACTTCCTACCGCAACAAGGGCGTGCAGAAGCTGCTGGACGCTATCGTCGACTACATGCCCTCTCCCCTGGACATCCCCGCCATCCAGGGCATCAATCCTGATACCGACGAAGCAGACGAGCGTCCCGCAGATGACAACGCTCCCTTCTCCGCTCTGGCATTCAAGATTGCAGCTGACCCCTATGTTGGCCGTCTGTCCTTTATCCGCGTTTACTCCGGCGTGCTGAACACCGGTACCTCCGTTATGAACTCCACCAAGAGACAGCGTGAGCGTATCGGCCGTATCCTGCAGATGCACGCTAACCACCGTGAAGACATCGAATCTGTCTACTGCGGTGATATCGCCGCCGTTGTTGGTCTGAAGCACTCCACCACCGGTGACACCCTGTGCGACGACAAGGCTCCCATCATCCTGGAGTCCATGGAGTTCCCCGAACCCGTTATCCGCGTCGCCATCGAGCCCAAGACCAAGGCTGGCCAGGAGAAGATGGGCGTTGCCCTGATGAAGCTGGCAGAAGAGGACCCCACCTTCAAGACCTACACTGACGAGGAAACTGGTCAGACCATCATCGCCGGCATGGGCGAGCTCCACCTGGAGATCATCGTCGACCGTCTGCTGCGCGAGTACAAGGTCGAGGCAAACGTGGGCGCACCTCAGGTCGCTTACAAGGAGACCGTCAAGAAGTCTGTCGAGCAGGATACCAAGTATGCTCGTCAGTCCGGCGGTAAGGGCCAGTACGGTCACTGCAAGATCCGTCTGGAGCCCAACGAGTCCGGCAAGGGTTACGAGTTCGTCAACGAGATCGTTGGCGGCGCAATCCCCAAGGAGTATATCCCCGCAGTCGACGCTGGTATCCAGGGCGCTATGCAGGCCGGTATCCTGGCAGGCTACCCCGTCGTGGACGTCAAGGTCGTTCTGTACGATGGCTCCTACCACGAGGTCGACTCCTCCGAAATGGCATTCAAGATTGCCGGTTCTATGGCATTCAAGGAAGCCTGCCGCAAGGCAAACCCCTGCCTGCTGGAGCCCATCATGAAGGTTTCCGTCATCGTCCCCGAGGACTACATGGGCGACGTTATCGGCGACCTGAACTCCCGCCGTGGTCAGATCCAGGGCATGGAAGCTCGTCCCGGCGCACAGCAGATCGATGCACTGGTTCCCCTGTCCGAGATGTTCGGCTACGCAACCGACCTGCGTTCCCGCACCCAGGGCCGCGGCCAGTACTCCATGGAGCCCCACAGCTATGTGGAGATTCCCAAGTCCATCACCGACAAGATCGTTGAGAAGCGCAACGGCGCAGCTCAGTAATTCTCTGTCTTAAATTTTACTGGAAATTCTGCAATTTCCCGTTGTAATTTGCAAGGATATCTTGTACAATGAGAGATGCAACAGAATCACATCAGTAAAACCCTTTTTACCTGATATTTTGAGGAGGATTTTCAATCATGGCAAAGCAGAAGTTTGAAAGAACTAAGCCCCACGTTAACATTGGTACCATCGGTCACGTCGACCATGGTAAGACCACCCTGACCGCTGCTATCACCAAGTACCTGGCAATGCAGGGCAAGGCTGAGATGCAGGACTACTCCGCAATCGACAAGGCTCCCGAGGAGCGCGAGCGCGGCATCACCATCAACACTGCTCACGTTGAGTACGAGACCGACGCACGTCACTACGCTCACGTTGACTGCCCCGGCC
>JAFSFC010000049.1 GCA_017435425.1 Ruminiclostridium sp.
AGCGTGTAGTCGCCGTAGTCATTGACCCGCACGATGTGGCTGTGTCCACCGCTGACCACCAGGCACACAAAGGGCGGCTCCAGCTCCGGGTAGGCGATGTAGTTGGCGGCGATGTGGCCCCGGACATGGTGGACGGGGATGAGGGGGACGTCCAGGGCGGCGGCCACGGACTTGGCAAAGTTCACCCCCACCAGCACGGCCCCGATGAGGCCGGGGGCATAGGTGACGGCCACGGCATCGATGTCCTTCCGGGTGATGCCCGCCTTGGCCAGGGCCTCGTCGGCCAGATTGGAGATGACCTCGATGTGCTTGCGGGAGGCCAGCTCGGGCACCACGCCGCCGTAGATCTTGTGCATCTCCACAGAGGAGGCGATGCAGTCGGCCAGGACTTCCCGGCCGTCCTTCACCAGGGCCACGGCGGTCTCGTCACAGGAGGATTCTACTGCAAGAATGATCATAGGGTATCTTCCTTTCCTTCCAGTCCGGGCAGGTCGGACTGCTCTGCCCAGGATTCCGGGGGGTCCAGAGGGTGGTCCGGGTCCCGGGGGATCTGGATAAATCGGTCATAGGCCCACTGGCTGAACTGCCGCCGGTACAGGGCCTTGTGGGCTTCCAGGGCCTGGTCCCGGGTCCCCTTGCCGCTGGGGGAGCACAGGCACACAGCGTAGTGGACCCCAAAGAGGACGCAGTCATAATCCAAAAAGGTAAAGCCGCACCGACGGTAGAAGTCCATCCGGCGCTCCCGCAGAGGATCGTGGTCTCCCCCGTCGGGGGCCTCGGACTCCACGATGATGCCGTCCCAGTGGGCAAACTTCTCCCGGAGGAGGGCCAGGATTTCTCCGCCCAGGCCCCCGTTCCGGCGGCTGGCGGTGACCCCCAGGTAGTCGATGAGGACGTATTGTCCCCCGGGGCTCTCCCACAGAAGGGCGTAACCCACCAGGTCCTCCCCCTCATAGGCCCCCACGGGATGGTACAGGCCGCTGGCACAGAGCTTTTCCATGGCTGCGAAGGGTTTCAGTTCCTCCGGGGGAAATGCTTCTGAGAGCTCATTTTCATGGAGCCATTTCAGCTCCTCCAGGTCCAGTTCCCGCAGTCTCATCGCTGGAACTCCCTGGTCAGCAGGAGGGCATCCTCCTTGGGGTTGTCGTAGTAGTTGGGGCGGCGGCCAACTTCCTGGAAGCCGTGCTTCTGATACAGGGCCACGGCGGGGGTGTTGGAGGGGCGGACCTCCAGGGTGAGAAAAGCCAGGTTGGCCTGACCGAACCGGATGAACACATCCAGAAGCCGGTCGGCAATGCCCATCCGGCGGCAGGAGGGCCGGACGGCCACGTTGTCGATGTAGCCCTCATCCAGGATCACGTGGAGACCGGCATAACCCAGAACGGAGCCGTCCTCCCCTTCCGCCACGATGAAGGAGGCGGTGTCGTTGTATAATTCCTCTTCCAGCATGGCCTCGTTCCAGGGGGTGGAGAAGCAGAGCCGCTCCAGCTCCGCCACCCCAGCCAGGTGGGAACGGTCCATGGGGACCAGTGTGTAGTTCATATATTTTTCTCCTTTTATTAGGGAGTGTTAGCCCTTTGCTTCCGCCCAGCTCCGGCCGGAGGCCGCATCGGTGAGAAGGGGAACGGCGAAGGTCCCGGCCCCTTCCATCTCTTCGGTGAGAAGCCGCTTCACCTGCTCCTCCTCTTCCAGGGGGCACTCCACGATGAGTTCGTCGTGGACCTGGAGGATCAGGCGTGCCTTGAGGCCCTCTGCCCGGAGCCGCTGATCCACCCGGATCATGGCCACCTTCATCACGTCGGCGGCGGTGCCCTGGATGGGCATGTTCAGGGCCACCCGCTCACCGAAGGAGCGGAGGTTAAAGTTGGAAGACTGGAGCTCCGGCAGCCAGCGGCGGCGGCCCATGAGGGTGGCCACATAGCCGTCCTCCTTGCCCTTCTTCTTGATGTTGTACATATACTCCCGGACCCCGGCGAAGGTGGCCAGGTAGCGCTCCATGTACTCCCGGGCCTCCTTCTGGGTGACCCCGATGTCCTGGGCCAGGGAGAAGCCGGAGATACCGTAGACGATGCCGAAGTTCACCGCCTTGGCCCGGCGGCGGAGCTCGGAAGAAATGTCTTCCACAGGCACGCCGAAGACCTGGGATGCCGTCCGGGCGTGGATATCCTCCCCGGACAGGAAGCTCTCGATCATTCTCTCGTCCTGGGCCATGTGGGCCAGGAGGCGCAGCTCGATCTGGGAGTAGTCGGCGTCCACCAGCACGTGGCCTTCGGGGGCCACGAACATCTCCCGGATCTTGGCACCCAGCTCAGTGCGGACGGGGATGTTCTGGAGGTTGGGCTCGGTGGAGGACAGGCGGCCGGTGGCGGTGACGGTGTTCTGGAAGCAGGTGTGGATGCGGCCGTCGTGGGCGATGACCTTGGACAGGCCCTCCACATAGGTGGAGTTCAGCTTGGTCAGCTGGCGGTACTCCAAAATCTGCTCAATGATGGGGTGGGACATCCGCAGCTTTTCCAGGACCTCGGCGCTGGTGGAGTAACCCGTCTTGGTTTTCTTCACCGGGGGCAAGCCCAGCTTTTCAAAGAGGACCACGCCCAGCTGCTGGGTGGAGTTCAGGTTGAATTCCTCCCCCGCCAGCCGCCAGATCTCCTCCTGGAGGGCGGCAATGCCGGTTTTCAGCATCTGGCCGAACTGGTCCAAGGCTTTGTCATCCACCAGCATGCCCGCCACTTCCATCCGGGCCAGGACAGCACGCAGGGGCATTTCCACTTGCTCATAGACGGTCATCAGCTCCAGCTCCTGGAGTTTTTCGGGCAAAATCTGAAACAGTGCGTGGATGAGGCTGGCGTGACTGGCCATGGCCTCCAGGGCCTTGGCGGAGGACTCCTCGTCCTTCCAGGCCTTGGCTCCCGTATAGTCCTTGGCAGGAGGATAGGCCTGTCCAAAGTACTGGACACCCAGCTTGTCCAGGTCGTAGCTGCCGTCGGTAGGAGACAACAGGTAGGCGGCAATGGCGGCGTCAAAGTCAAAGCCCTGGGCCTCATACCCACGGGAGAGGGCCTGGGTCATCACGTCCTTGGTGTTGAATCCCAGCTTTTGAATGGGGCCGGACAGCAGTTCCTTCAGGAAGTCGCCGTAGTTGGGCAGGTCGGTCTCCCGGACCAGGGCAGCATTCTCCCCCTTCTCTCCCCAGCATACTGCCAGGGCGGACAGATCAGGGAGGGTCAGCAGGGAGACCGTCTGGTCCTTCCACAGGTCCAGCAGTTCCCAGGCTCGGTCGGGGGTGGTGACGGTCTCCGTGGTGCATTTTTCGGTCTGGCAGGCACATTCTGCCGCCACAGGAGCCTCGGCTGCTTCCAGGCCCATCTGGGCGATGAGCTTGTGGAAGTCCAGCTCCAGGAAGAGTTCCCGGAGGATAGCGGCGTTCACCGGCTTTTTCAGGGTCTCTTCCGGGTCAAAATCCATGGGGGCATCGCACCGGATGGTGCACAGTTCGAAGGACTGGAAGGCACTCTCCCGGCCCTCGGTGAGCTTCTTCTTCACGCCGGGCTTGGCGTTGAGGGTCTCCCCGTCCAGCCGGTCGTAGATCTCTTTCAGGGTGCCGTTCTCGTGGAGGAGGGCCATGGCGGTCTTTTCCCCCACGCCGGGCACGCCGGGGATGTTGTCCGAGGCATCCCCCATGAGAGCCTTCAGGTCCACCATCTGGGGGGGCTCAAAGCCGTAGACCTCCCGGAAGGAGGCAGGGTCCATCTCCTTGGTGGTGGTCTTTCCCATGCGGCTGGTGACCAGCTCAATATAGGTGTGGTCGGTGACCAGCTGGAGGGAGTCCTTGTCCCCCGTGGCCACCCGGCAGTCCCACCCGGCGGCCTCGCACTTCCGGGAGATGGTGCCGATGAGGTCATCGGCCTCCCAGCCGGCCAGCTCATACCGGGGGATGTTCATGGCATCCAGGACCTGCTTCAGCACGGGCATCTGGACGGCCAGCTCCTCGGGCATGCCCTTGCGCTGGGCCTTGTAGCCCTCGTAGGCCAGGTGGCGGAAGGTGGGTTCCTTCCGGTCAAAGGTGACGCACAGGCCATCGGGGTCCACCTCTTCCTCCATCCGGCGGAGGATGTTCAGAAAGCCGAAGATGGCGTGGGTGGGGAAGCCCTCCTTGTTGGTGAGGGGGTGCATGCCGAAAAAGGCACGGTTGACGATAGAGTTGCCGTCGATCACCAGCAGCTTCATGGTTTCACTTCCTTTGGGGCAGGGCAAAACCCTGCATAGTAACATAATAGAATATTGTAGCAAGTTTTGCGGGGAAAAGCAATGAAAAAAGGCCCCCTTGTGTAAAGGGGGCTGTCACCGAAGGTGACTGGGGGATTGTAACGCAGCTTCTCTCTGCCACGTTAGCATGCGCCTATTCGGCGAGAACCCCCTTTCTTCCAAGAAAGGGGGAAAAGAAGGCCAGGGGAAAGAGTTTCTTTCCCCTGGACCCCTATCTCTGGTTGTGCTGATCTTGTTTTCTGAATCGGCACCTCGGCCATGGCGCGCCACCGGCTGGCGCGCGGGAAGATGTTACCCCTACGCAAAATAATCAAAACGCAACCCTAAATCCGACGAGAATAAACGAAAGCGTAACCATCCATAAAACAAAACTCAAAATTGTACCAAACTTAGAATCACCATTCTTTTTGTTAAGCAAAACTCCTACAACAGCTACCAAAAGATAGAAGGGAAATGCAACGTCATCAAACAAATCTCTCGCTAAAATGTAGGCAAAATTCTGTCCTTGATATTCACCATTGTAGAATCCTAAAAACTTTTGACACAAGATACACAGCAATAAAATCACAGGATATCCTATTGCTGAGATTAGCATATATCCAAAAAATACATCTACAAAATCACTTAGTCGATTCGCAGCATTAACAATCATCGAAAAACGCAAATCGAACGCTATAAACCCTATGATCAAGGTTACAAAACCCATAAAGAATATTTCTTCAACAAAACTAATGATGTAGCCAAATCCTTGCTTCATCTCAACACCTCAGAAAACAAACAAAAACGAAATTACAATATATACGATATTGATTATGAAAATCAAAAAATCAATTGTTTCTTCCACACCAAATAGTTCTTGCTTTCTAACAATAGAATCAAATAGCATTCCCACAAAAATAAATGGTATGATGATATTGCCAACAACGTCATGTATTACTATCTCTAAAAGATTTCGTTTATTATAGCGAAGTATTTCAGGACCAAGACCAAAGTACTTTCTCCCAAGCGCATACAAAACCGTTATGGTCGGATATGCAACAATTGACCAAAACATATACGCATGGAAATAATCTGAAAAAGTCTCCGGATGAAATGCGACCTCTAGCACCGAGGAAAAAGCTAAATCAAAAGCAAAGAATCCAATAAACAAAGACACAATGCCATAGAATGCAACTCGTTGCAATCCAGACACAATACCCGTAAATCGCATAACAGATTTTCCTCCTCATTTTTACTATCTGACATCAAGCTAATCGTCAAGTAATTATTATATCACAACACTACCTCCATTGGAATATGGGGGATGCCGTCTTCCAGGAATTCCTCCCCGGCCACCCGGAAGCCCACCTTCCCATAAAAATCAATGGTATAGGTCTGTGCCTCAATGTAAACAGACTTCTTGTCCATCTTCTCCCGGATGGTGGCCAGCCCCGCTTTCAGCACTTCCATTCCCAGGCCCTTGCCCCGGTCCAGGGTCATGACCCGGCCCATCTGGGCGGTGGTCTCGTCCCGGGAGAAGGCCCGCAGGTAGGCCCGGATGCCCCTCTCGTCCTGGAGCCACACATGGAAGGCCTCATAGTCCACCCCATCGGCCTCCTGGTAAGGGCAGGTCTGCTCCACCACAAAGACGGCAGTGCGGACCCGTAAGATCTCATAGACCTCTCTGGGGGTCAGCTGATCAAAGGTTTTCACGATGCATTCCAAAGAAATCCCCTCCTCTTCTCTCCTTTGTATCATACCTCCTTCGCCTTGCTTTGACAAGGGGCCCATTCCTGTTGTATAATGTAGCATTATCCCACCAAGGAGGACCCGCCATGTTCCGCAAGGCAGAACCCAGAGATCTCGACGCCATCGCCGCCATTTATGACCGCATCCACGACAACGAAGAGGCCGGAAAAACCACCATCGGCTGGGTCCGCTCCATCTACCCCACCCGGGCCACTGCCCAGTCCTCCATCGAGATCGGAGACATGTATGTGGAAGAGGCGGACGGAGTCATCGTGGCTGCCGCCAAGATCAACCAGGAGCAGGTCCCCGAGTACGCCAATGCCCATTGGCAGTGGGAGGCCCCCGAGGAAAAGATCCTGGTCCTTCACACCCTGGTGGTGGACCCCGAAAAGGGCCGCAGGGGATACGCCAAGGCCTTCGTGGACTTCTATGAGGCACTGGGCCGGCAGATGGGCTGCCCTTTCCTGCGGATGGACACCAACGAGCGCAACACCATTGCCCGTCAGCTCTACCAGGGGTTGGGCTACGACGAGGTGGGCTTTGTGGACTGCCAGTTCAACGGCATTCCCGGGGTGCGCCTGGTGTGTCTGGAGAAGAAGGTTTGACAGTCTCCGGAATTTCCGCTATCATGACACTATACTAAAAGAAAGGATCTGACGCCATGAACCAACGTTCCATTGCGCCTGTCCCCCTCATTACGGCCATCCTTCTCTGCCTGGCCGCCCTCACCGAACTGACCACCCTGGCCCGGGGCCTG
>JAFSFC010000050.1 GCA_017435425.1 Ruminiclostridium sp.
AGGCTCGAACTCGCTACCTCCACCTTGGCAAGGTGGCGCTCTACCAGATGAGCTACACTCGCATATGGTGCCCAGGGCCGGAATCGAACCAGCGACACGCGGATTTTCAATCCGCTGCTCTACCAACTGAGCTACCTGGGCATTTCGGATGTCATACAACATCCGATTTGGCGACGCGGAAGGGACTTGAACCCTCGACCTCCGGCGTGACAGGCCGGCGTTCTAACCGACTGAACTACCGCGCCAAATCCATGGTGGAAACAACAGGGCTCGAACCTGTGACCCCCTGCTTGTAAGGCAGGTGCTCTCCCAGCTGAGCTATGCTTCCGTCTTTCGTTCGGCTCTTGCGGACCCGCAACCCCGAGCGACAAGATGTATTATATATGGAGGAGGCTGATTTGTCAACACTTTTTTTGAAGAAATTTCATCTTTTTTCAAAAAGATTTCCGGCCCGAAACTGGTGGTCTCGGGCCGGTCAAATCCGTGTTACAGGGAGGCCAGCAGGGCCTCCAGGTCCTCCTTTTCGAAGACGTGAACGGCATCGCAGAACTGGCAGGTCATCTCTGCCCGGCCCTGGCCCTGGATCAGGTCGGCCAGCTCCTCCCGGCCCATGCTGATGAGGGCGGTCTGCATCCGTTCCCGGCTGCAGTAGCAGCGGTACTCCACAGGGACAGTCTCCAGGATCTCCATGTCAAAGCCGCTCAGGACCTCCTTCAGCAGGTCCTCGGGGGACACCCCCTTGCTCAGGTGGTTGGTCACCTGGCCCACCTTGGCAATGCCTGCCTCGATCTTGTCGATGTCGGCATCGGAGGCACCGGGCAGCAGCTGGATGAGATAGCCGCCGGCAGCAGCCACCGAGTAGTCCCGGTCCACCAGGACTCCCAGGGCGCAGGCCGTAGGGATCTGCTCACTCTCGGCAAAGTAGCCGGTGAAGTCCTCGGCGATCTCGCCGGAGACCAGGGGGATGGTGCCCACATAGGGCTCCCGCATCCGCAGGTCCTTGATGATGGTGATGGCGCCGTTGGTGCCCACAGCGCCGCCCACGTCCAGCTTGGCAGGACCCTTCAGGGGGAGGTCCACATCGGGGTTCTGGACGTAGCCCCGGACATTGCCGCCGCTGTCGGACACGGTGAGGATGGACCCCAGAGGACCGCCGCCGTTGATGCGGACGGTAACAGAGCCCTCCTTCTCCTTCAGGGTCTCACCGATCATGGAGATGGCCATGAGGGTGCGGCCCAGGGCGGCAGTGGCCACGGGGGAGGTGTTGTGGATCTCCCGGGCCCGCTGGACCAGGTCGTGGCCCTGGATGGCCATGGCCTTCACGGGGGCATCCTTGGCGATCATTCGTACGATATAATCCATAATTACTGATTCTCCTGGTGTATCAAGTCATTCCGGCTTTCGGGCAGTGAAGAAGATGCGATCCTCCCCCTCTGCCGGTTCTGTCAGTTTCAGGCTGCCATACTGGCGGATATCCACAAAACCCGCCTCTTCCAGATAGGCGGTGAGCTCCTCCATGGTATAGGTATACTCCTCGTGGACCTCTCCATCCCGGAACCAGAGGTCATCCTCCTCCCGGTGGAAGACATCCATGGCGTAGGTGCATAGCCTTTCCTGGGGGTCGTAGTCCGTCCGCCAGACGCAGTAGGCCTCCTCGGTCTCGTCCAAGAAGATCCCCCCGTCCAGGCCCTCCAGGTGCTGTGGGGTGTGGACATCGAAGAGGAACAGGCCACCGGGCTCCAGGAAGAGCCGCACCCGCCCAAACGCTTTCTTCAGGGTGGCAGGGTCGGTCACATGGTTCACGCTGTCCAGCAGACACACGCAGGCATCCACGGTGCCGTACAGGTCCAGGTCCTCCATGGCCTGGCACAGGAAGATGGGCCGTTCCTTGTCCTCGGAGAGTTCCTTCTCAAAGGTCTGGGCCAGCATCTCCGGGGAGAAATCCACGCCGATGACCTCATAGTCCCGCTCGGCCAGCAGAAAGGACATGGTGCCGGTGCCGCAGGCCAGATCCAGAACGGTGTGGACGGGCTTCTTCTCCCGGGCAAAATGACTTTCCAGATAATCCGCCCAGGCGGGATAGTTCACATCCCTGGTCATATCATCATAGCAGGCAGACAGAGAGTTATAGGTTTCTTCCATACCGCTCATTCCTTGCTTTTTTCCTCCTCCCAGAAGGCTTCCATTCTGGGCAGGATGGTCTGGTATCCCTCTGCCCCGTACTGGAGACAGCGGTTCACACGGCTGATGGTGGCAGAGCTGGCCCCGGTGCGCTTCAGGATCTCCTGATAGATCATCCCGTCCCGCAGATACATGGCAACCTCAATGCGCTGCTCCATGGCCTTGAGTTCATTGACGGTGCACAGATCCTGCATGAATCGACGGCACTCCTCCACATCCTTTAACTGGAGCAGGCTTTCGTACAGCAGATTGTTTTCTTCCTTGGGAGACTTCTTCATGAAATGCTCCTCCTTTGCGCCGATATACTTTTTCATTTTATCAAGTTAAACCACGAATGTAAAGAGCAGGACGGTATGTTTTCAAAACTTTTTTATGTGGGTCTCTCCATCTCTTCCCGCAGTTTTTCCAGGGCTCTTTTTTCTAACCGGGAAACATCCGACCGCGCCTAATGTAAACGATTGGCCTTAAGAAAGCGCCTCCAGTTCACGGAAGCGGAATTTGATGATGATTTGTTTGTCTTCGGTCAGCTCCACACGTTCAATGAGGCTGACCAAGAGTTCCCGGCTGGTGCAGGCAGAATCCAGGAAGCGTTGCACCAGTTCTTTGGCCCGGTCTTCTGTACTGACCGGGTTCTCTTTCTGGGCTTCCAGCTCCTGGATCTTTTCGTCCAGTGTGGTTCGTTCCCTTTTGATGCGCTGGTAGATCCGCTCAAAGTCTGCCTCACTGAGGAGACCACTGAGCCGATCCATGTACATCTTATCCAGGTTGGCAGTCAGGCCGTCGATCTTATTTTGAAGAGATTGGATCTCCGTTTCATGGCTTTCGGCCTTACGGGCTTCCTCCACTGCAGCCTCAGCAACAGGCTGCAGCCTAGCCGGGTCAAGGTACGTTTCGCACACTTCACGCACCTTTGCCAACACGGCTTCCGTCACCACCTGCTCCTTCATGGAGTGGCAGGAACAAACACCAGCTTTTGTGAATCTCTGGTAAGTCCGGCACACAAAAAACAGTCTGTCCTCACCGGATACCGGCGGTCTGTTGATTGTCGCCAAAGGATAACCACACTCATGGCAGACGATCAAGCCTTTCAGCAGATAGTCATAGGTTCTGCTGCGGGTATGCCGTCGGCTGTTGACCAGCATTCGCACCTTCTGAAAGGTTTCCTTATCTATGATAGGTTCGTGAGTACCTTCTACGACAACCCAGCTTTCTTTGGGCTGCTTGAAGCACTTCTGGGACTTGTAGTTGACCTTCACACTTCTCCCCTGGACCATATTCCCGATATAGGTTTCGCATTGCAGCATATCGGAAATTCGTTCACTGGACCACAATCCACTAAACGGCCCTTGTTTTCCTGTGTTTATACCAGCATATGTCGCAGGAGTCGGAACCGCTTCTTCATTAAGGGTCTCAGCAATTTTACGGCAGCTCATGCCATCCAATGCCATGGCAAAGATCCTGCGCACTACCGGAGCCACTTCCTCGTCAATGACGATTTTGTTTTTCTCCGTCGGGTGCATCTTATAACCGTACATAGGCTTTCCGCCAATGAACTGGCCTTTTCGTTGCTTATCCCGCTTGACGGACTTGATCTTCTTGGAAATGTCCTTGGCGTACATATCATTCATGATGGCTCGGAAAGGGGTAATGTCATTGGCTGAGGACTCCACACCGGTATCAATGCCGTCCAGCAAAGAAATGTAGCGGACTCGCTTCTCCGGGAAGTATCGCTCCATGTAATGGCCAGTCATGATATAGTCACGGCCCAGACGGGACAGGTCTTTGGTGATGACCATGTTGACCTTCTTGGCTTCGATATCTCCAATCATCCGCTGAAACTCCGGACGGTCGAAGTTGGTGCCGCTCCAGCCGTCATCCACATAGGTGTCATAGACAGACAGGCGATGCTGCTGGACAAACTCATTGAGCAGGGACTTTTGATTGGTTACGCTCTGGGATGGCCCTTCATTCTCATCCTCCTTTGATAATCGGACATACAATGCCACATGGTAATCCATTGGGTTGCTTATTTCTAAGTACATATTGATCCTCCTTGAAATAAGCGGCCATTCATCGTGGACATTGTACAGCCTTCCCCTGGGGGACAGCAACTGTGCGATTCAAAAAGAGAAGGAATGATTCCTCCAGTATTTCTGAGATTTGTTTCCCCTTGGGATCAAACTCGCAGTGGACAACAATCGTTTTCTTACTCATATCGCTCCCTCCTTTATTTGAATCGTATGCTGCGATGAGATCACATTTGCCTGTAAACGATGTAGAGGCCAAGCCGAACCATCCAGGTTCGGCTTGGCCTCTCAAACTTTTGAGCGGACTGCAATCTCGTAATTCAGGCCATATTGCTGATTACAATGGTTGCAGACACTCCGCATCACCTTCTTTGATTTTATTCTGCGCAAGGAAAAAACACCTACATTCAGATAGCTGTTCGCACAGGCATTGCAAAGAGAAACGGTATTTCGTTTGTTGTCCACACTACGCAATCCAACACTGATTTCCAGAGCTCGATCCACTCTTCGCATTTGATGCGCAGGCAATCTGCCAATGTAGGTATTCAAGCGTCGATTATCAATGGTTCGGATCTGCTCCAACAACACGACAGAAGGTCTCTGAAGGCCGTATGCCGCTGTCAAATAACAATGGACTGGTAGCCTAGCCTTCGCCCCCATCTTGCTTGAGATGGCCGCTGCAACGACTGTAGCGCTATGTTTATTTCCCATATCATTCTGAATGATAATGACTGGACGATAGCCTTTTTGTTCCGAACCAATCCCCTCACCCAAGTCTGCGAAATACATATCACCCCGCAGGTATGTTGGCTCCACGGAAT
>JAFSFC010000051.1 GCA_017435425.1 Ruminiclostridium sp.
GCCTTCGGGACCGTAGGAACCATCTTCGTAACCGTTGATAATGTTCAGTGCAACGCACATATCAACGGCTTCGTCGTTCACGATCTCTTCCTGATCGGTGAACGCTGCCCCGGTGCCCATGACCATGACAGACAGCATCATTGCCATGCAGAGAACCAAGGACAGAACCTTCTTCTGATGCCTGTGATTTATTTTCGAACAAATCTGCCGCTGGCTGCTCCTCAAATTTGTCTGTCAGCGGTGGATAAATGGGGACAAAAACGCCAGCAGACCGGAGGCCTGCTGGCGAATTTTCGTATGATTATCGGATCTGCCCGGTGCCGGTGATGACGTATTTGTAGCTGGTGAGCTCTTCCAGCCCCATGGGGCCCCGGGCGTGGAGTTTTTGGGTAGAGATCCCCATTTCACAGCCCAGGCCGAACTGGCCGCCGTCGGTGAAGCGGGTGGAGGCGTTCACATACACGGCGGCACTGTCCACCATGCGGGTGAAGAGGGCGGCAGCGACCGGGTCCTCGGTGATGATGGCCTCGCTGTGGCCGGTGGAGTGGGCATTGATGTGGGCAATGGCCTCCTTCACATCATCCACCACGGCCACCGCCAGGATGTAGTCCAGGAACTCGGTGTCGAAGTCGTCGTAGCTGGCGGGGATGCCGGGCATGATCTCCAGGGCTCTGGGGTCCAGACGGAGCTCCACAGGCTCCACACCGGCTTCAAAGCGTTTTCTGCCAAGGACCTCCCGGATCATGGGCAGGAAGTCCTGGGCCACGTCCTTGCTCACCAGGCAGACCTCACAGGCGTTGCACACCGAGGGACGGCTGGTCTTGGCGTTGTTCAGGATGGTGATGGCCTTGTCCAGGTCGGCCTTGCCGTCCACATAGATGTGGCAGATGCCGGTGCCGGTCTGGATGCAGGGGACCTTGGCGCTGTTCACCACGGTCTGGATGAGGGAGGCGCCACCCCGGGGGATGAGCAGGTCGATGTAGCCCACCGCCTGCATGAGCTCGTTGGCGCTGTCCCGGCTGGTGTTGGTCACCAGGCTCACCAGAGCCTTGGGCAGGTTGTGCTGCTCCAGGGCCTTGTGGAGGGCGGCCACGATGGCGGTGTTGGAGTGGATGGACTCCTTGCCGCCTCGCAGGACGCAGACACTGCCTGCCTGGAAGGTCAGGCTGGCGGCATCGGAGGTCACATTGGGCCGGGATTCGTAGATGATGGCAATGACACCCAGGGGGACGGAGACCTTGCTCACCTCCAGGCCGTTGGGCAGGGTGTGGGTGGAGAGGATCCGGCCCACGGGGTCGGGCAGGTCTGCCACCTCCAGGATGCCCTTGGCCATGTCCTGGATGCGGCCCTCGGTCAGGCGCAGACGGTCCTGCATGACCGGGGCGATGGTGTCCTGGGCGGCCTCCAGGTCGATGGCGTTGGCGGCCAGGATGGCCTGGGTGTCTGCCAGAAGGCAGTCGGCCATGGTCCGCAGAACGGCCTTTTTTTCTTCCGTGGTGAGACCGGCCAGGGCGGACTTGGCGGCCCGGGCCTCCTCCAGAAGGGGACGGGTGAGCATCAGGTCGGAGGGGTCGGGGGCGAAGTCGCTCTTGCCCTTGGGGGGCTCGTAGCCCTCGTAAATGGGCGGGGGATAGCAGCTGTCGCCGAAGGGGGGCATGTTGTCGAAGAAGTGCATAGTCAGCCTCTCTTTCCGCGGAAGCGGCTGCCCACAGGCTTGCCTTCCGCAATGTCATACAGGATGGCGGGATCGGCTCCGTTGGCGATGACCATATCGCAGCCGGAATTGACGCAGATGGATGCCGCCTGGAGCTTGGTGGTCATGCCGCCGGTGCCCAGGCCGGACCCGGCCCCGCCGGCCAGATCCCAGATCTCCCGGGTGATTTCGGGGATCTCGGAGATGAGGGTGGCCTCGGGATGGGTGTGGGGGTCGGCGGTGTACAGGCCGTCGATGTCCGACAGGAGGATCAGCAGGTCGGCCTCCATGCTGACGGCCACGATGGCTCCCAGGGTGTCGTTGTCGCCGATGCCCAGCTCCTCGGTGGCCACGGTGTCGTTCTCATTGATGATGGGCAGGGCCTTCAGGTCCAGGAGTCGGTGCATGGTGTTCTTGAAGTTCTCGAACCGGTCCGGGTGGTCCACGTCGTAGGCGGTCAGCAGGATCTGGGCCACTGTGTGGTTGTGCTCGGTAAAGAGCTTGTCGTAGGTGTACATGAGCTCGCACTGACCCACGGCGGCAGCGGCCTGCTTGGTGGGGGTGTCCTCGGGACGGTGGGGCAGGGAGAGCTTGCCCACACCCATGCCGATGGCGCCGGAGGACACCAGGATGATCTCGTGGCCGGCGTTTTTCAGGTCGCTGAGGACCTTGCACAGCTCCTCCACCCGGCGGATGTTCAAAAGGCCCGTGTGGTGGGCCAGGGTGGAGGTGCCGATTTTGACCACGATGCGTTGGTGTTTCATAGAAGCTACCTTCTTTCCTATGGAAAAGGGGGAGGTTTCCCCGGATTGACTGGGTTACCCATCATTTTACCCCATGGGACCGTGGGATGTCAACGACTGGAATTTCATGAAAACCGTTGAGCCATCAACTAAAAATGGTTGACGGCTCAACGATTTTCTGGTATCATAGCATCCGTGATTTTACGCCTGCGGGTTTGCCGCAGACTTTCCATTGAGGTGATACCATGAGCAAGGAATACTGTGTGGGCCGTGTTCTGACCCACCTGGCCAGAAAGTGCCAGATCGCATCGGCCAATGCCCTGCAGCCATACAATCTGACCGCCGCTGAAGAGCCCTTCTTCATGCATATCCTCAAGAACGAGGGGTATACCCAGGAGGAGCTCACCGCCCATGTGGGGGTGGACAAGGCGGCCACCGCCCGTGCCGTCCGATCCCTGGAGGAAAAGGGCTATGTGACCCGTATCCAGGACCCCCAGGACAAGCGGCAGAACCGGGTCTACCCCACCGAATCTGCCAAGGAGATCGCCCCCATGGTGCGAAAAGAGCTCTACAAGATCAACCTGGCCCTGACCAAATCCTTCACCGAGGAAGAGAGCCAGCAGATTTATGACCTTCTTGCCCGTATGGAAGAGACCTTTGAATTCTGAGGAGGAGACTCAATGGTACCCTTTTACAACCGCTTTATCCAGGAGACCTTTGACTCCAACGGGGTCATTCAGACCTGCTCCTATGTCTATGAGGACAATTTCAACTACGGCTACGACGTGATCGACGCCATTGCCGACCTCTGCCCGGACAAAAAAGCCATGCTTTGGCGGAACGACAGGGGAGAGGGCCGGGACCTGACCTTCCGGGACCTGAGCCGCCTGAGTACCCAGACGGCCAACCTGCTGGCATCCCGGGGCCTGAAAAAGGGGGACACCCTCATGGCCGTCCTGCGGACCCACTGGGAGTACTGGGTGGCGGCCCTTGCCGCCCACAAGCTGGGCCTGCTGTTCTCCCCCGTGTACTACCGGCTCACTGCCGAAGATATCCGCTACCGTATGGTGACCGCCGAGTCCAAGGCGGTCATCACCTGCCGGGATGGGGAGGCTGACCGCCATGTGCTGGAGGCCGCCCAACAGGCCGGGGTAGACCTGCGCTTCTCCATCGGGGGAGCCGCCCCCGGCTTCGAGGACTTCCACGCCTGCATCCAGGACCAGCCTGCTGATATGGCCCGGGTGGAGACCCACTGCAAGGACCCCATGCTGGTCTACTTTACCTCCGGTACCACCGGACAGCCCAAGGCCGTCCTTCACAACCATCTCTATGCCCTGGGCAACCACTGCGGTGCCCGATATATGCAGGATATTTCCGAGACCTCCATCCACTTTGCCACCGGTGACACCGGCTGGGAGGTGGTGGGCGGCACCAAGTTCTACGGCCAGTGGCTGAACCTGGGCTGCCTCCTGGTCATCGACTACGACCGGTTCCCCCCGGAGCTGGTGCTGGAGATCCTGGCCCGGGAAAAGGCCACGGGCATCCTCCTTCAGCCTACCGTCTACCGGATGCTCACCGACGTGGGTATGGACAAGTACGACCTGTCCGCCCTGACCAACTGTGCCGTAGGTGGTGAGAAGCTCCAGGACGACCTGGCTCAGACCGTTCTTCAGCAGACCGGCCATGTCCTCTACGAGGGTTATGCCCAGTCCGAGACCAACCTCATTGCCGCCGCCTCCAAGAATATGGGGCGGAAAGACGGCTCTGTGGGCTGCGTCCTTCCCAAGTACCATGTGGAACTGCTGAAAGAGGACGGCACCTTTGCCGCCCCCGGGGAGGAGGGTGAGATCGTCATCGTGGCCGACGGCGGCCAGCGGCCCATCGGCATCATGATGGGCTACCTCAACGACGACGAGGCCAACCGCCGTCTGTGGGACGGGGATCTCTTCCGCACCGGCGACCTGGCGGTGAAGGATGCGGACAACTTCCTCTTCTTCCGGGGCCGGTCCGACGGCATCATCAAGACCAAGGGCTACCGGGTGAGCCCCATGGAGATCGAAAACGCCCTGACCCTCCACCCTGCCGTCCGGGAATGCCTGGCGGTGGGTGTCCCTGACCGGGACATGGGCCAGCGGGTGAAGGTCTACGTGGTCCCGGAAGAGGGATATACCCCCGGGGAGGCCCTGGAACAGGAACTGCTGGCCTTCCACAACGACAGCTGTGCGGGCTTTAAGAAGATCCGGGAGCTGGTCTTTGTGCCCGTCCTGGCCCGCAATTCCAACGGAAAGATCATCCGCAGCCAGTTCAAAGGCGCGGAATAACAGAGAAAGGGGGCGGACTGGATGAAGCTTCTGGAACTGAACAACGTGACCGTGTCCTTCCCGTCCCCGGACGGTACCATGCTCACCGCACTGGAGGGCATGAATCTCTCGGTGAACAAAGGGGAGCTGGTGGCCATGGTAGGGCCCTCCGGCTGCGGCAAGTCCACGGCTCTGAACGTCCTGGCGGGCCAGGTGACCCCGGTCTCCGGCCAGGTCCATCTGGCGGGACAGCCTGTGGAGGGGATCCTCCCCTCGGTGGGCTATATCTCCCAGGCGGATACCCTGCTGCCCTGGCGGACCGTGCTGGACAATGTGGCCCTGGCCATGGAACTGCGGGGGATGCCCAAAAAGGAGCGGCGGGAGGCCGCCCGGGATCTCATGGCAAAAATGGGCCTTACCGGTTTTGAGAACAACTACCCCCGGGAACTCTCCGGCGGCATGAAAAAGCGGGCGGCCATCGCCCGTGTTCTGGCGGTGGACCCGGCTATCCTCATGATGGATGAGCCCTTCGGCCCCTTGGACGCCCTGACCAAGGAGAAGCTCCAGGACGAGATCCTCACCCTGTGGGAGTCCACCGGCTGCACCATCCTCTACGTGACCCACGACCTCACCGAGGCCATTGCCCTGGCTGACCGGGTGGTCCTGGTGAGCCAGCGGCCCGGCCGTGTGGTCCGGGAATATCCCATCGATCTGCCCCGGCCCCGCCGGGTCATGGACGTGAAGTTCCTGCCCCGGTTCGTGGAGCTGGAACAGGCCATCTGGCACGACCTGCAGACCGAGCTGCGCCGAGGGGAGGGGGAGCCATGAAGCGAACCCTTGCCAAAGTGAGTCCCGGCGTCTGGACCGGGATCGCCCTGGTGCTGGCCCTGATCCTCTGGGAGGCGGCGGCCAAAGCCGGCCATGTGGACCTCTTTTTCTTCAGCTGCCCCAGCCAGATCTGGGCAGAGTTTCTGGAGATGCTGGCAGACGGAACCATGGCCATCCACCTGTCCGTTACCGCCAAGGAGGCTGGTCTGGGCCTGCTCCTGGGCGGCGTCCTGGGCACCATCACCGGCCTGACCCTGGGGACCCACCCCCGGCTGAGCCGGGCCCTGATGCCCCTGATGACCGGCCTGAACGGCCTGCCCAAGCTGGCCATGGGTCCCCTCATCATCATCTGGTTTGGCCTGGGTCTCAAGTCCAAGGTCATCATGTCCGCCCTGATGGTCTTCTTTATCTTCGCCTTTAACCTCTACTCCGGGGTCCTCAGCGTGGAGCGGGAGCTCATCACGGCGGTGAAGCTTCTGGGAGGGACCCGGCAGCAGGTGATGCGGAAGGTCATCTGGCCGGCCAGCATCCCCTGGCTCCTCACCAGCCTCCGGACCGCCCTGGGCCTGTCCATCTCCGGCGCCATCGTGGGCGAGTACCTGGGAGCCAGCAAGGGCATGGGCTGGGTCCTGGCGGCCTCCAGCTCCCGGTTCGATGTGGGCCGGGTCCTGTGCTGTGTGGCGGTCATCGTAGTCATCGTGGTCCTGGGGGACTGCGTGGTCCGACTGCTGGAGCGGAAGCTCCTGAAATGGAGATGAAACCTGCTGTTTCCCTCTGAGCGAGGACAGAGACTCAAAATACCTCGTAGAGTTTCGCCACCGCAGTGGCGAAATCAAGTTAAATTCGTTTTCTGGCGCGACATGTGCGTGCCAGAAAACTCTTCTCGGCCTGTCAGTGTGCCCGGTGGGCGCGCGCAGCAGGCCGCAATCCCCTGTGTCGGAAAAGGCTTTGCCTTTTTCGACAGGCGAAGCCGTGTTCATAACCGCCTTGCGGTATGATATATCATCATGTAAAAGAAGGAGATCACAACCATGAAAAAGTATCTTGCCCTCCTGCTGGCACTGGTCATGGTCCTGGGACTGTGCGCCTGCGGCGGCACCGCCGAGGAGCCCGCACCCGAAGAAGAGACCCAGACCGAGACCGTCGAGCTGGAGAAGATCGTGTTCACCGAGCCCGTCCGCGGCTATCACTGGGCTCCTGTCTACCTGGCCCAGACCCTGGGCTACTTTGCCGAGGAAGGCCTGGAGGCTGAGTTCCAGTCCATCACCGGCACCCCTCCCCATGCCGCCCTCTTCTCCGGTGATGCCCAGTTCACCCTGGTGGGCATCGAGACCGCTCTCATGTGCGCAGAAGGCGGCCAGGGCGTAAAGGTCCTGGCATCCACCAGCCAGAAGTACCCCTACTCCCTCATTGGCGCCACCGAGGACTATACCACCCTGGAGTCCCTGAAGGACGGCATCGTGGCTGGCGGCGTCAACACCGCCGGCGGCCCCTACTCCTTTGCCATGGCCTGCGTGAACCATGCCGGCCTGACCCCTGAAGTGGACGTCTCTGTCATCACCATGGCCAGCGTGGGCTATGCCGCTGCCATCGATGCCGGTGAGCTCCAGGCTGCCGTCTCCACCAACCCCTGGTCCGAAAAGAACCTGCTGGATCTGGGCGGCCAGGTCATCGTGGACGGCACCGACGACGCTGCCATCGAGGAGATCATCGGCTCTTCCAGCTATGAGCTCTTCGTGATGATGGCATCCGATGCCTACATCGCCGAGAACGGCGAGACCGTCCAGAAGGTGGTCAACGCTGTGGCCAAGGCCATGCAGTGGATGGAGAACGCCACCCCCGAGGAGATCGCCGAGAACCTGCTGCCCCTGTTTGAGGGTGCCCAGGAAGAGCTGCTGTACGATGCAAACTACGACAAGGAGCGCAGCATCACCAGCTACACCGGCTACCACACCGAGTCCGGCTATCAGGCTGCCATCAACCTGACCAAGCTGGCCGGCGGTATCACCAAGGACATCCCCGCAGAGGAGATCTATGATGACTCCTTCCTGGATGCAGCCTGGGAAGCACTGAAATAATTCAATCCCAAACATAAAAAATCCCTGGTCGAAAGACCAGGGATTTTTTATATTCGGTTACTCGGTGATGATAACGGTGCGGCTGGGGTTGTCCCAGTCCACGGTGGCCTGGAAGGCCTCGGCGATGGCCCGGACAGGGACCATGGTGCGGTTGTTGATGATGCAGGCGGGGGAGTCCAGACCCACGGCTCTGCCGTTGACATAGAGGACGTTGCTGCCGATGGCGATGCTCACGGTGGTGCCGTTTCGCTCGCCCCGTGCCGTTCTGGTGTCGTTGTCCCAGCTGACGTCAGCCCCCATGGCCTCGAAGATGGAGCGCAGAGGAACCATGGTGCGGCTGTTGATGATGGTGGGGTTCTGGCCGTAGGAGCCGAAGGAGATGCGCTGGCCGTTGTACAGCACAGGGATGGTGGTGTCGGCGGAGGGGTCGGTCAGGTAGGAGTTCCCCTTCTTCTGGCACATCTTCTCAGCGAAGCTCCCGGCGGGGCAGTAGACGATGGCGTTGGGGCACTCTTTGATGATGTCGCCGCTGCTGCCCAGAATGTTGTTCACGGTGGAGGGAACGGTGACCCACTGGAGGTTGCCGCACTGATAGAAGGGGGCGGTGCCTGCGATCTTGGTGAAGCCATAGGGCAGAGCAGCACCGGTCAGGCCATCACTCTCGGTAAACACATGGGTGCCCAGGGTCTTCAGAGAGGTGGGCAGCAGGAGGACACCCTGGAGATCTGTGGTCTTGAAAGCGCCGTCTTCGATCTCGGTGAGCTTATTGCCGGCGAAGGTCAGCTTCTGCAGGTTCATGTTGCGGGAGAAGGCAAATTCGTCGATGAACTGGGTATCTCTGGGGATCTCCACAGAGCGAAGATCGCACTCGTAGAAGGCGTACTCCCCGATGGTCTGGATGGTGGCGGGCAGGGAGACGGAGCGCAGGTTGTCACAGCCCTCAAACATGTGGTAGGTGATGGCGGTCATGCCATAGGGCAGGGTGATGTGGGGCAGAGAGGTGCAGCCGCTGAACACCACCTTGGCCTGGGAAAGGCTGGAGGCCAGAGAGGAGGGAAGCTGGACATCGGTGAGGCCGGTGGCGTGGATAAAGGCCATGTCTTTGATCTTGCTCACGCCCTCTGCGATGACCACTTTTTTCAGGGTGGGCGCCTGATCTGTCTGGGCAAAGGCCTGGACGCCGATCTCTCTGACGGTGCCCGGCACATAGATAGAGGTCACATCATCGGTGTAAGCAAAGCACCGGTCGCCGATAACAGTCACCGGGATGCCCCGGATGGTGGTAGGGATGGTGACGTCGCCGCCGGAGCCAATGTACTTATCCAGCCGGACCTCGTTGTTCTGGAGGGTATATTCATACTCGCCGTCGCTCAGGGCGCTGGCGGGAGCGCAGGTCAGCACAAGCAGCAGACCCAGCAGGGGGATCAAGCCGAGGATCTTTTTCATAGAGATCGCTCCTTCCATTTTATTCGATTTTCAGTATATCGGAGTGTCTTGTCCTTGTCAAGATACCGCTATTGTAGGAAAGAACAGCGGTCTTCTTGCATCTTGTCCGGGGTTATATTATAATGACTCTGTATTTCTGAACCGAAAGGAGTATCGGATGAAAAAGATACTTTCCCTGATCCTGGCTCTGGCCCTGAGCCTTTCCCTGGCGGTCCCTGCCCTGGCGGTGGAGGAAGACCAGGGGGAGCAGGCCGCCTGGGAGCTCTACTACCTGGGCCTTTTCCGGGGCACCGACACCGATGACCAGGGGTTTCCCGTCTTCTCTCTGGACCAGGCCCCCACCCGTGCCCAGAGCGTGACCATGCTGGTCCGTCTCCTGGGGGCAGAGGAGGAGGCCCTGGCCGGAACCTGGACCGTGCCCTTCCAGGACGTGCCTGACTGGGCCCTGGCCTATGTGGGCTACGCCTATGACAACGGCCTGACCACCGGCCGCAGCGAGACCGTGTTCGACCCCAATACCACCGTCAGCGCCACCGAATACCTGACCTTTGTCCTCCGGGCCCTGGGCTATGCATCCGGCACGGACTTCCAGTGGGATTCCGCCTGGACCCTGTCCGACCAGCTGGGCATCACCGACGGAAGCTACAGCGGGTCCTCCACCGCGCCCTTCCTCCGGGCAGATGTGGCGGTGATCTCTCGGGACGCCCTGTCTGTGGCAAAGAAGGGCTCCAAGGAGACCATCCTGGACACCCTTCCCGCGCCGGACAACCAGCGCTGCCTGTGGCAGATGGACTGTGTCTCTGCCGGCCGTGACCAGATCTTCCTGGCGGTGACGGCGGCCAAGGACAGCCCCGAGACCTACACCAAGTTCACCGTCAACAGTGCCACCGTCAACGGCCAGCCCTGTGAGATCACCCAGTACAGCACCAGCAAAGCGGTCACCGACTTCTACAAGAAGAACGGGGAGACCGCCAACCGTAAGACCTTTGCCCTGGCCCAGCTCCGGTACAACGAGCGGGCGGCCAACGAGGCGGCCAAGGAGACCGTCCAGGTCAGCGGGTCGGAGTACCCCGTCCTGGTCTACAAGCTCAACTGCACCGGCACCCTGAAGGACGGCACCCAGGTGGAGGAGCTGATCCTTCTCAGCTACTACTTCGACGGCTACGGCGGTCCCTTCGCATGAACCACGCAAAAAAGCTCCCAGGTCTTTCGACCTGGGAGCTTTCTATGTTTGGATTACTTTCCAATGTAGGTATACACAGCGGAGGGACGGCCGCCGGTGGAGTAGTCCACGCCGCCGATGACGCTGTTCTTGTCGATGAGGTAGTTCATGTAGCGCCGCAGAGTGACTCTGGACAGAGAGACATTCTTGGCGATGTCCTCGATGGAGAGCTTCTCGCTCTTGTGCTCCCGCAGGAAGGAGCAGATGATCTCCAGGGTGACGGGGTGGATGCCCTTGTCCACAAAGTGGCCGCTGCGCTGGTTCTCAGGGGAGATGACCTTGTCCAGCTCCTCCTGGCTGAAGGCCTTTTCGTTGGCGAAGGCCTCCCGGCGGGCCACGAACTTCTGCAGGGCGGTCTGGAAGCGGTTGTAGTCAAAGGGCTTGATGAGGTAGTCCGACACGCCGTAGGAATACAGCTCGCTGATACGGCTGGCCTCGCTGGCGGCGGTGACCATGATGACGTCTGCCAGGATGCCCTCTGCCCGCAGCTTGGTCAGGAAGGTCTGGCCGTCCATCACGGGCATATAGTAGTCCAGCATGATCAGGTCCACAGGGTTGTTCCGGCAGAAGTCCAGAGCATCCTGGCCGTTCTGGAACACGCCGGCGATGTTCATCTTGCTGTTGTGCTCGACATACTGCTTGTCGATCTCTGCGACCATAGGGTCGTCTTCCACGATAATGACTTGATACATAAGCATCCCTCACATCTATGTGATTTCACCACAATTATACACGTGTATGGTGAGAAATGCAATCATTTGTTACAAAAACTGCAAAAAAACGTGGCCATTATCGTGTTTACCAGTGAAAAAGCCCCGGCAGCCGATGCTGCCGGGGCTTTTGGGCAGGTTACGTACGGCGCATGGCCTCCAGGTCCAGGTCGCCGAACATGGAGCGCTCCCGCTCCTGGGGCGCCAGGCGGTTCCGGGAACCGCTGGTGGCAAAGAACAGGACAAAGCCGATGGCGATGTAGATCACGAAGACGGTGACCGCCTTGGTCCCGGCGAACCAGGGACTCACAGGCAGCAGAGCCCCCACGAAGTAGACCACACCGGCGATGGCCGCCCAGTAGGCGATGGGGGTGGCCAGGCGGTAGGGCCGGGCTGCGTTGGGCATGGTCTTGCGGAGCTTCAGCAGGGCCAGGGCGGAGATCATCCAGGACATGATGAAGGCCGTGGCCGAGAAGCAGGTGACGGTGTCGATGGCGTTGTAGCCCAGGAAGGGGCCGATGAAGGACAGGATGGTCACCACGTACAGGCCGTGGATGGCCACGCCCTCCTTCTGGACAGCAAACCAGCCGGGGAGCATCTTGGCCCGGCCCATGGCCATGAGCAGGTTGGCCGAGGCGGTGAAGAAGCCGTTCCAGGTGGTGAAGAGTCCGGCCAGGGCGCCGATGGTGATGAGCCAGTAGAGGGCCATTCCGGCGCCGCCCTCATAGATGAACTTGAACATGTTGGAGGCGGCAGGGCGGTCCAGGGTCAAAAATTCCTGCCAGGGGTAGGCGTAGCCAAAGCAGAAGAGCAGAATGGCGTAGAACACGCAGGCCAGGGCCACCGAGGCCACCACCGTGGTGCCCACGGTCTTGATGTCGCCGCCGGCGTCCTCCACCCCCTGGGGGATGGTCTCAAAGCCTGCCAGGAAGAAGGCGGCGGTGCACAGGATGCCGAATGCGCCGCCGAAGAGGCTGCTGTGGTTGGCCCCCTCGGCAGGGGAGTAGATGGGCTGGATGTTGTCCATGCTGCCCCCCACCAGACCGGCGATGGCACCGATGACCCCGGCGGCCACCAGGAAGACACACAGGAACTTCTGGATGAAGGCGGCCGAGGACAGGCCCTTCTTGTTCAGCAGGAACAGCAGGACGGTGAAGACCGTACCGATGAGGATGGTGGTCAGGTAGATGTCAGAGCCCATGATGGTGTACATGGGTTCCCCGGCGGTGAGGGCGGGGAACAGATAGGCCAGCACGTCGGTGACCTGGATGGCCTCCCAGGGGATGATGGCCACGAAGGCGCCGAAGGCCGCCCAGCCGGACAGGAAGGAGATCTTCTCCCCAAAGGCGGCATAGGCAAAGGCGGAGCCGCCTCCGGCCACGGGCAGCATGGGGACCAGCTCGGCGTAGACCAGGCCGAAGGGGACCATGATGAGCAGGCAGAGCAGGTAGCCCAGGGAGGCGGGGATGGGCCCGCCGGAGCCCGACATCCAGCCGTTGATGGAGACCGCCCAGCCAACGCCCACGATGGCGCCGAAGCCGATGCAGAAGAAGTCAAGGGCGCTGACGCCCTTTTTTGCTGTGGTTGGTTGTGTACTCATAACTTACCTCTTTTCTTTGCCCCGCCGGTGAGCGGGTGGGTCAGATTTCTTTTCTCTTGGAAGGAACAGATACAAGCCTCCTTTCTGTGGGGGTGTCACCCTTATTCTATGCGGGGGGAGAGGAGAAGTCTGTCGAGACAAGGGAAAGACCATAAAAAAAGAGCCCGGCATAAGCCGGGCTCTTTTTTTAATACGGTTTTACACGACACACACAGGCAAATAGGATTTCTTACTTCTGGCGCATTGCCTTCAGGTCCAGCTCGCCGAACATATCCTTCTCGCGCTGCTCGGGAGTCAGCTTGTTGCGGGCGGAGCCGCAAGCGAAGAACAGGACATAGCCCAGAACGATGTAGCAGACAAAGACGATCAGAGCCTTGGTACCAGCGAACCAGGGGCTCATGGGGATCAGAGCGCCGACGAAGTAGATGACACCAGCAATGGCTGCCCAGTAAGCGATGGGGGTAGCCAGCTTGTAGGGACGTGCAGCATTGGGCATATCCTTACGCAGCTTCAGCAGGGACAGGGCGGAGATCATCCAGGACAGGATGAATGCGGTTGCGGAGAAGCAGGTAACGGTGTCGATCATGTTGTAGCCCAGGAAGGGGCCGATGAAGGACAGGATGGTGACGACGTACAGGCCGTTGATGGCAACGCCGTTCTTCTGGACAGCCAGAGCACTGGGCAGCATCTTTGCACGGGCCATAGCCATCAGCAGGTTTGCGGAAGCGGTGAAGAAGCCGTTCCAGGTGGTGAACAGACC
>JAFSFC010000052.1 GCA_017435425.1 Ruminiclostridium sp.
AACTGGGTGCCCGCCACCAGCGCGGTGAGATCCAGCAGATAGACCTCCTTGTCCTGCAGCTTGTAGGGCACGTCGCCGTTGACGATCTTCTGGGCCAGACCCTCGGCAATGGCGGTCTTGCCCACGCCGGGCTCACCGATGAGACAGGGGTTGTTCTTCTGGCGGCGGTTGAGGATCTGGATGACACGCTACAGCTCCTGGTCACGGCCGATCATCCGGTCCAGCTTGCCTTCGGCGGCCTTCCGGGTCAGGGAGATGCAGTGGTTCTCCAGGAACTTGCGCTTGGTGCGCTCCTTCCGGCTGCCTTTGTCGTTCTTGCTGTTCTGGCCGTTTTCTCCTCCAACGGGAGGGTCGATAGGCAGATTATCCCCCTCCTGGCTGTTGTTGGCGGTGGGGTTTGCCAGGTTGCCCATGAGTTTATTCAGGAAAGGGAAGGTGGCGGTGCGGCCCTCTTCCTCGTCTTCGTCGTCATCGCTGCGGTCGGGGTCGCCCATGGCGGCGGCCAGGTTGCCCATCAGGCCTTCCATGCTCTCGGCGCCGCTGAATGCGGACATCATCTCATTGGTCAGGCCTTCCAGGTCCTCTTCGCTCAGGCCCATCTTGTCCAGCATGTCGGTCACCGGGCGGATGTTCATTTCCCGGGCACACTTCAGGCAGAGACCTTCGTTGGTGCCGGGCTGGCCGGGGGCATCCAGGCGGGTGATAAAGACCACGGCTACGTTCTTTTTGCATCGGCTGCAAAGGGTAGGGTTCATAGGGTTCGTTTCACTCCTTGCTCAGGGGTTCATTTTTGCTGTATAGCATAGCATGATTTTATGAATATGGTATGAATGGCAGGCTGCATTTATCCTGTCAATATGGGCAGCTGTGTCAGGATGCCCAGCCAGGGGAGGACCCGGCTCTCTGCGGCAACCTCCATGGGGATCCATCCCAGCAGGTCCACCAGGGCCCATTGGGCCACCAGCAGAATGAGGATGCCCTTGGCAAAGCCCAGGACACCGCCCAGGATCTTGTTGATCAGGTTCAGGCCGGGGAGCTTTGCCACCAGGTTCAAAATGTGGCAGAGGGCGGTCCAGATCATCTGGATCACCACAAATCCCGCCAGGAAGAGGATGGCCCGGGTGGCGGGTAGTGCGGCTTCCGGGGTGAGATACTGGGCGAAGAAGGGGGCCCACTCCGCCGCAAGGGGGCCAGCCTGGGCAGTGGCCAGATACCAGCCGCCCCCCAGGCCCAGCAGAACTGCTGCAAGCCCGCAAAGGGAGAGGATCAGACCTCTGCGCAGGCCCATGATGAACCAGTAGATCAACAGGCCCAGCAGGACGATGTCCAGCATAAGAGAGGTGGTCAGGGTCATGCTTCTTCGTCCTCGCCTTCCTGGGTGGGGATTTCAGCTTCCGGCTGGGTCTCGGTTTGGGTGTCGGCGGGGGTGTCGGTGGCAGGCTGCTCCTGGACTGGAGTCTCGGTCTCGGTCTCAGGGGTGGTCTCTGTCTCCGGTTTGGTTTCCGCCGGTTTTTCTTCCTTGTCGTTCTTGTCCTTTTTGGTCTCCTTGGCGGCCTCCCTTTCTTCCAGGATCAAGGGGTTGGTGTCCCGGGAGCCGGAGGGGAAGTAGAGGCTCACCGTGGCGCTGCTCACCAGGGCCACACTGCCGTCTTCATAGACGGCCAGGTTGCGAATACCACGCTGGTTGGGCTCCATGCGGAACTTTTCCAGTTTTTTGTTGGTGGTGATGATGTCGCTGGTGGTGAGGACTGCGATGCTGTTGCCCTGGGCGGCCATGGCCAAAGTCTGGCCCTCCAGAGGCAGACGCCCGATCTCCTCGCCGTCATCGTTGACGGTGACCAGGTTACCGGCGCTGCCGGAGGCCGAGCGGGACAGGAAGAGGGCGGCATATCCGTCACCTTGGAGGGTGCCCATCTTCAGGTACTGGCCTTCGTAGTCGTAGGCTGCGGTGATCACACCGCTGGAATCCAGGACCAGCAGGCTCTCGTCACCCAGGATCCAGCACTTGCTGCCGGACAGGATGGACAGAACCACGTTGGAGCCCAGGGAGACCTCCTTGGTGGGTTCCTCCCGGGAGGAGAAGGTGTAGTACAGCAGGGTGTTCTCAAAGGCACCGCCCTCCTGACCGGGAGAGATCAGATAGACTCCTCGGCAGTCAGGGGTGACCACAGCATCGGAGATGTATCGGCTGGACAGGCGGATCTCCAGAACGGATTCAAAGCCGGGGTCGTAGATGTTGACCACGGCCTTGTGGCCGCTGACCTTGGAGGTAACAGCCACCCAGCCCTTTTCGTTGACGGTGGCGCAGAGGAGGGATTCCTCGTCAGGGAGGGTGAGCTCGTGGAGGAGCTTTTCCTCCCCCAGGACGATCAGCTCATGGCCGCCCACGTCGTATACCACGGTGTACTTTCCGGCAGAGTTCAGGGCAGGGGAGTCCATGTCCACGGTCTCCTTCACCCGGGCTGCGCCCGTGGGGGAAACCAGCTGGATCTGGGTTTGGGTGCTGATGACCAGGTCATTTTCCACACCCAGGAAGAGGCTGTTGGCCTGGGCGTTGTGGGCGAAGTCATCCTTGGCCTGGGTGTAGGTCAGGCGGCGGAAGAGGGTGGCGGAGGTGTCGTGAAAGACGGTGGCCGCCAGAATGCCGAAGACCACCACCACGACCAGGGCCAGCAGACCCAGCCGCTGCTTGGGGGTCAGTGAGGTTTTTAAGGATTGGAGTTTGCTCATAGCAGGCCTCTCTGTTTGGGATAGGGGACCTCAGGAATGGGGTACCAAAGGTTGGTCATGTACAGACCCTGGGGAGGAGCGGTGGGACCGGCATCGGTCCGGTTGCGGCCTTCCAGCAGGGCGGGGATGTCATCGGGATGGATCTTACCTTCGGAAGCGTAGACGCAGGTGCCCACCATAGCCCGGACCATGTTGTACAGGAATCCGTCGGCACACACCCGGCAGGAGATCATATCCCCGTCCCGGGTGATATCGAAGTAGTGGACGGTGCGGACGGTGGTCTTGGTCTCGGTGCCCACGGAGCGGACGGAAGCAAAATCGTGGGTGCCCACAAAGTGGGAGGCCGCCCGCTGCATGAGGGTCTCGTCCAGCTTCTTGGGGTAGAACCACACCCGGTTCACCAGGAAAGCGTTGCGGATGCGGGAGTTGTAGATGCGGTAGGTGTATTCCTTTTTGATGCAGCTGCCGATGGCGTTGAACTCCTCGGGGACCTCCGCGGCGTTGGTGACCACGATATCTCCGGGCAGGCGGGTGTTCACCGCCAGAGGGAGCCGGTCACAGGGAATGGTGGAGGTGGTGCGGAAGTTGGCTACGTAGATCTCGGCGTGAACGCCCGCATCGGTACGGCCTGCTCCCACCAGCTTCACAGGGTGATTCACGATGTGGGACAGCGCCTTTTCCAGGGTCTCGGCCACGGTGACCTCCCGCTTCTGGACCTGCCAGCCGTGGTAGAGGGTGCCGTCATACATGAGGGTCAGTGCAATGTTGCGCATGGGGACCTCCTTACAGACCAAAGTGGCGCAGGACGCACACGGCGGCCAGCAGCAGGACGGTAAAGAACAGGAAGCCCCAGTCCCGGCCGTGGAAGGTCAGCTGGCGGAGGCTGGTGCGGCCCTCGTCACCGTGATAGCACCGGCACTCCATGGCGATGGCCAGCTCTTCGGCCCGGCGGAAGGAGGAGATGAACAGGGGGATCAGGATGGGGATCAGAGCCTTGGCCTTCTGCATCAGGTTGCCGCTGTCAAAGTCAGCGCCACGGGCCTTCTGGGCGTTGATGATCTTGTCAGTCTCCTGGATGAGGGTGGGGATGAAGCGCAGGGCAATGCTCATCATCATGGCCAGCTCGTGGACGGGGAAACCCACCTTCTTCAGGGGGCGCAGCAGACGCTCCAGACCGTCGGTGAGCAGGATGGGGGAGGTGGTGTAGGTCAGCAGCAGGGTGGAGCAGATAAGCATCAGGATACGCAGCACCATGAAGAATGCCTTCCACAGGCCTTCCTCGGTGACCTTCAGAAAGCCCAGGCTCCACAGCACGTTGCCGTCGGTGTAGAAGAGGTTCAGAATGGCCGTACAGATCACAATGAAGACCACCGGTTTCATGCCCTTGACAAAGACCTTGGGCTGGACCTTGGAGATGGCGATGAGCACCAGCAGGGAGGCCAGCACCAGACCGTAGGACACCAGATCCTTGCACAGGAAGATGATGACGATGAAGAGGACGGTAAAGATGAGCTTGGACCGGGGGTCCAGCCGATGGATGAGGGAGTGACCCGGGAAGTATTGGCCCAGGGTAATGTCTTTGAGTGCCATTTATACCCCCTCCTTTCTGCCAAAGGCCTCCAGGAAGGCTGCCTTGGCCTGCTCCACCGTGTACACGGCGGGTTCGATGTCCACACCCAGGCCACGGACCCGGGAGAAGACACGGTTCATGGCGGGGACGGCCAGGCCCAGCTGTTCCAGTTCCTCGCCGTGGGAGAAGACTTCATGGGGGGCACCCACATAGGGAAGGGTGCCCTTGCTGATGACCACCAGGCGGTCGGTGATCCGGGCCACGTCCTCCATGGAGTGGCTCACGAAGATGATGGTGGCGTTGTTGGCCTTTCGGTAGGCCTCGATATTGACCAAAATCTCGGCAGCACCGGCCGGGTCCAGACCGGCAGTGGGCTCGTCCAGGATGAGGACCTTAGGCTCCATGGCGATGACGCCGGCAATGGCCACCCGGCGCTTCTGGCCGCCGGAGAGCTCAAAGGGGGAGCGCTCCAGCACGGCGTCGGACAGACCGGCAAACCGGGCGGCCTGACGGACCCGGCGGTCCACCTCTTCCTCGGGGAGCTTCATGTTCCGGGGGCCGTAGGCGATGTCCTTGTAAACCGTCTCCTCGAAGAGCTGATACTCGGGGTACTGGAAGACCAGGCCCACCTGGTAGCGGATGTCATGGGTCATGGCCTTGCTGCTCCAGATGTCCTTGCCTTCGAAGAGAATCTGGCCGGAGGAGGGCTTCATCAGGCCGTTCAGGTGCTGGATCAGGGTAGATTTACCCGAGCCGGTTCGGCCAATGATGCCCAGATACTCCCCACGGTAGATGGTCAGGTCCACGTTGTCCAGGGCCCGCTGCTCGAAGGGGGTGTTTGGGCTGTAGATATGGGTCAGGTTTTTGATTTCAATAATGGGTTCCACGATACATTCCTCATTTTTCGTTACTTGCGGAGGAGTCCCTCCAGCACAGCGGCGCATTCCTCGTCGCTGAGGGCATCCAGGGGGACATCGAAGCCCTCCTGACGGAGTTCATAGAGGAGGGCGACGGTCTCGGGGACGGCAAGACCGGCGGCCCGCAGGGTCTCCACATGCTGGAAGACCTCCCGGGGGTGACCGTCGTCAATGATCTTGCCCCCGGCCATGACCACCAGGCGCTGGGCCTGGGCGGCTTCGTCCATGTGGTGGGTGATGAGGACCACAGTGATGCCATACTTTTCGTTGAGTTCCTTGATGGTATCCACGGTCTCCCGGCGGCCCACAGGGTCCAGCATAGCGGTGGCCTCGTCCAGGACGATGCACTTGGGCATCATGGCGATGATGCCGGCGATGGCCACACGCTGCTTCTGACCACCGGACAGAAGATGGGGGGAGTGCTCCCGCATCTCATACATGCCCACCATCTTCAGGGCCCGGTCCACCCGTTCCCGGATCTCTTCCGGGGGGACCCCCAGGTTCTCGGGGCCGAAGGCCACGTCTTCCTCCACCACGCTGGCAACGATCTGGTTGTCGGGGTTCTGGAAGACCATGCCCACCTTCCCCCGGATCTCCAGGAGCTTGTCCGGGTCGGAGGTGTCCAGACCGTCCACCAGGAGCTTGCCTTCGGTGGGGGTCAGCAGGGCGTTGAAGTGCTTGGCCAGGGTGGATTTGCCCGAGCCGTTGTGGCCCAGAATGGCCACGAAGGAGCCGGCCTCGATCTCCAGATCGATATCCTGGAGGACGGGAGGATTCCCGGCAGGCTCATCGGGATACATAAAAGTCAGGTGTTCTGCTTTGATAATTGCGCTCATAGTAGTTTCCTCGTGTTCAGCGGCCGGAGGTCCAGCGTCCGGCTGCGCCGCAGGGCAGCACCAGACCGCTGTCGGTGGCGGGCAGGCCCAGCTCATCGCTGACGGTGTGACCACCGTACTTCTTGGAGATCAGGGTCTCCATCATGTAGGTCAGCACGGAGGGGGCCAGACCGGTGGTGTAGGAGTTGATGATAAAGAACAGGGGATTGTCGGACAGAACGCCCACCACCATCTCCAGGAAGGGGTAGAGATTCTCTTCCAGCTTCCAGATCTCACCGGAGGGGCCTCTGCCGTAGGAGGGGGGGTCCATGATGACCGCATCGTAGCGGCGGCCTCGGCGGATCTCACGCTCCACGAACTTGCCGCAGTCGTCCACGATCCAGCGGATGGGTGCATCCTCCAGACCGGAGCTCTTGGCGTTCTCTCTGGCCCAGGACACCATGCCCTTGGCGGCGTCCACGTGGCAGACGGAGGCGCCGGCTGCGGCGCAGGCCACGGTGGCAGCACCGGTGTAGGCAAAGAGGTTCAGGACATTCACAGGCCGGCCGGCATTGCGGATCTGATCCATGGCGAAGTCCCAGTTGGCGGCCTGCTCCGGGAAGATGCCGGTGTGCTTGAAGTTCATGGGCTTGACGTTCAGGGTCAGCTCCTTGTACTTCACCTGCCAGCGCTCGGGCAGTTCCTTTTTTACCCACTGGCCGCCGCCGGTGTTGGAGCGGGCGTACCGGGCATCAAACTTCTTCCAGCCGGGATGACGGCGGGGGGTGTTCCAGATGGCCTGGGGGTCCGGGCGGACCAGAGTATATTTTCCCCAACGTTCCAGCTTTTCTCCTCTGCCGCAGTCCAGCAGTTCATAGTCTTTCCAACCAGTAGAAGCCCACATATGCATTCCCCTTTTTTATTCATTCACGCCCCCAAAGAGGGCTGTCGTAAAATGCTGACATAAAATCATACTATTATATCATTACAAACACATTCCGTCAATTAGATATACACCTCCGGATGTAGGGCTTTTTCCGGGAAAAAGATTGTATTGAGAAACAAGATATGCTAAAATATCACCAAACTATGACTAGATTTTCCTTTTTGGGAGGAATGCAATATGAGCGAGAAGGCAGGTCAGTTCCGGGGTGCCGCCTTTGGCGGCTTCCACCGCCAGGATGTGCTGGATTATCTGGAAAAAATGGCCCGGGAGCGCCGGGAAGAGCAGGAGGTCCGGGAGGCGGAAAAGGCCGGTCTGATGGCCTCTCTGGAAGAAGAGCGAGCCGCCCGGAATCGGGCTGAAAACCGCCTGGCCCTTTTGGAAAACCGGGCCAGCGAGACCACGGATGCCCAGAAGGAGCTGGAGGAAGCCGTGGCCAAGCTCCGGGAGGAGCTGGCAGAGAAGGAAGCCCAGCTGACCCAGGCCCGGGCTGAGGCAGAGGACCTGCGCCGGCAGATCAGCAAGCTGGAGCCCGAGGCCCAGTCCTGGCAGCGACTCAAGGATACCGCTGGTGACATTGAGGTGGCAGCCCACGAGCGGGCTCAGATCACCATCCAGGATGCCAGGGTCCAGGCGGCAGAGATCCGGGCAGATGTCATCCGCTGGGTGCTGGATGTCCAGGCCAAGTGCGACACCCTCCAGGAGGATATTCGTACCTCCATCCGGGGAGCAGTGACTCAGCTGGACAATATCCACACCGCCTTTGCCGAGACCGAGCGCCAGACCCAGACCTTCCAGAATGCTCTGACTGAGTTGGTGGCAGAAACCGAAAAAGAGTAATAAACAGGCGCAAGCAGAGTCAGAGTCTGCTTGCGCCTGTTGCTGTGTCAGGATCCTTTTTTCACAAATTCCTCCGCAACCTGGCGGTTGACCTCCTCCATTCGGCGGAGTTTTTCCACGCTTTCAGACAGGAAGTCCGGGTCCTTGCCCCGTTCCACTGCCTGGTCGATGAGTCCGCAGAGACTTTCGGTGGAGATGGCGTTCAGGTCCTCGTAGAGAGTCTGGCCAATGTAGGACAGGAAGGAGCTGACCTTCTGGTCGTAGACGATACCCACCAGGGGGACTCCCTGGCTGGCGGAGAAGATCAGGCCATGGAGCCGCATGGAGACCATTACCTTCATCCGGGAGAGGATACCAATGGTCTGCCCGGCGGTAAAGTGGCCGGTGAGCAGATGGTGGGGCCCCTTCATCCGGCTGATGACCCGCTTGGAGGCATCCAGGTCCAGCCGGGGCTCCAGGGGGAAGAAGACAGGGGTCATGCCGTACTTCTCATAGACATAGTCCGCAGCGGCGGCGATGTGGCTCAGCTTTTCCTCAAAGTTGGGCCAGGGACGCAGGGCAAAGCCCACATACTGGCCATCGGCGGGGATGCCGTGGCTCTCCAGAATGCCGTCCAGCACATCGGGGGCAGCAGGGGGGAGGATGACCGTGGTGTCGGCCGCCAGACTGATCTTGGGCTTGGTGACCCCCATGGATTCCAGCTCCTTCAGGGAATTGGGGTCACGGAGGGTGATGGCATCCACGTACCTGTTGATGACCTTGGCGGCACGGATCCGGTTGCTGTCGCCCTTGATGGGGCCGATGCCGCAGCCGTACATGATGACCGGGCACCCATGGCGCTTGGCGGAAGCCAGGGTCCACAGATAGAACCACAGGGACCGGGAGCTGGTCACGTCCTGCATCAGGGAGCCGCCGCCGTTGATGGACAGCTTGGCCTTTTTGAAGTTGCGGATGGCCTGGAAGAGATTGAAAATGTAGAAGGAGTTCACCCGGTAGGTCATCCGGGTCTCTTCGGGCTTTCGGGAAAAGACCTGGAAGGTCAGGTCGGGGTCGATGGTGCGAAGCTCCGTGAGAATGGCCAGCAGAATGGCATCGTCGCCGGCGTTGCCCCGGCCGTAGGCGCCGCAGATGACCACCTGATCCCGGCCGTTCTTTTCGTACCGCAGGATGGTCTCGTAGATCTCCAGCTGCCGCTGGATGGTGGCCTCGATGGAGAACTCCCGATCTGCCTTTTCGTACAGGCGGCGGCCCATGGTTTTCCGAAGGTCCTGGTCCCGGGCCAGGGTCAGCAGATGGCCGGCCAGAGCCTGGGCGTCACCGGGTTGGAAGAGGAAACCGTTGGAGCCGTGGTCGATCAGGTAGGACACACCGCCCACCTGACTGCTCACGGTGGGCAGACCCGCTCTTGCGCCCTCGGTCAGGGCGTAGGGGAAGGTCTCGGAGATGGAGGTCAGAGTGTTGATGTCAATGGCGTGGTAGAAGGAATCGGTGTCGGAGACCCACCCGGCGAAGCAGACCTCTTTCGAGACTCCCAGCTCGGCAGCCAGAGCCTTCAGATTGTCCATCTCCTCGCCGTCACCGGCGATGAGGAGGCGCAGGTTGGGGAAGTCCTCGTGGGCGATGGCAAAGCCCCGGATGAGGGTGGCGATATCCTTGACCGGGTTCAGACGGGCAGCGATGCCCGCAACCACACAGGAGTCGTCGGCCTCCAGGCCCACCGAACGGAAGTACTCTGCCCGGGCCATGGCTGGGGTCCGGGGGGTGAAGTCCAGGCCGTTGTAGATGGAAAAAAGCCGTTCCGGGTCAAACCCCCGGGAGATGAGCATATCCACCATGGCATCGGACACACCGATGCGGTACTTGAGCTTCCGCAGGGCCAGGGTGTTGATGGTGCCGTAAGTGAGGCGGGAGATGGGCCGCCCCAGATAGTCCAGCCGGTAGTCGCTGTGGACGGTGGACACCGTGGGCAGACCGGTCTTATGGGCCAGGAGGGCTGCCATCATGTTTCCTCTGGAACCGTGGCTGTGGATGATGTCGTAGCCGTCCGCTTTGACCAGAGCCACCAGCTTTCTCAGGGTGGACAGAAGGTTTTTGTCGGCAATGACCTGGGTGTCAATGCCAAGTGCCCGGGCCTCCTGGGTAAAGGGACCATCGGTGAAGCAGACCATTTTGACCTGGATCTTGGGGGTCAGCCCGGCCAGCAGAGAGTGGACGTGGGTCTTTGCGCCGCCGGTGTCGCCGCCGCTGATGAGGGTAAGCACTTTCATGGCGATTCCTCCGAAAAAAAGACTTGTGAAATACAGCATAATATTATACAATGGTTTGGAAAAATGGTCAAGTTACGGAGGTTACTTATGAGTATCATTGATAATAAAGGCAAGCTCTTCGGTAAGATCAACATCATCGACCTGATCGCCGTTGTTCTGATCCTGGCTGTGGTGGCCCTGCTGGGCACCAAGCTCCTCACCAACGACAGTGTGGGTCTGTCCGGTCCCGGTCAGCCCATCGTCTACACCGTAAAGGTGGAGAACGTGGACGAGGATGTCTACGAGTTCGTCCAGGACAACCTGCCCAGCCAGCTCATGGCCAACGGTCAGCTTCAGAATGGCCAGGTCACCGCTGTGGAGGGCACCCTGGTGGAGTCCCCCAGCATCAACGTCCAGCAGAACCCCACCCTGGGCATGACCACCCTGAACTATGACGAGGCAGGCACCTATGATCTGCTGTTCACCATCGAGGCAACCGTCAAGGACAATGTGGCCAGTGAACTGGGTACCCAGGAGATCCGTGTGGGCAAGACTCACATCGTCAAGACCACTACCTTTGAACTGGAAAACGGCATTATCCAGTCCTGTGAACGGCTGGAAGTGGCAGAATAAGGAAATCTTGAGATGCGGACGGCTTCAGCCGTCCGTATTTTTGTTTACAAAGGGTCAAAAAAGCCGGAAAAAGGTTGACTTTTCAGAAAACCATGATACGATATACCGGCAAAGCATGATAGAGGTGCGAACGTCAAGAGTAACCCTTCCCATTCCAGGCAAAAACGAGGGGTGAAAGGGGCTTTCGCCGAGGTTTCGAGGTCTGCCTGAAGGCCCCGGAGCCGGGCTGTGGGAGAATATCCCCCAGACTGTCGTCCCGCGCGGGACGGAGCGCTGTCGTGAGTTCATCCCTGGTGAAGTCATGACATCGTCATGACTTTATTTTTTTGTATAGGAGAGAAAACCATGAGAAAAACCTTCCGGCGCCTGCTGCCCCTGCTGGCAGTCCTGGTGGTGCTGTGCATGGCTCTGGCGACCCCTGCCTTTGCCGCTGGCGACCCCACCGAGGAACCCGGCACCAAGATGATCGAGTGCTCCGACTGCGGAGCAGGCGGTCTGTGCATGACCTGCTACGGTCACGATGAAGCCTGTGAGGACTGCGGCGGTACCTTCGCCTGTGCATCCTGTGAAGGCACCGGCTATGTGGAGTCCCCCAGCAAGTTCTACAACACCGGTTGGGCCCTGCTGCCCCCCATCATTGCAATCGCCCTGGCCCTGATCACCAAGGAGGTCTATTCCTCTCTGTTCATCGGTATCCTTGTGGGCGGCCTGCTGTACTCCAACTTTACCTTTGAGACCACTGTCCTTCATGTATTCAACGATGGCATCGTGGCTTCTGTCACTGACAGCTACAATATGGGCATCCTGATCTTCCTGGTCATCCTGGGTGCCATGGTCTGCCTGATGAACCGTGCCGGTGGCTCTGCTGCCTTTGGCCGCTGGGCTCAGACCCATATCAAGTCCCGTGTGGGTGCACAGCTGGCCACCGTGGTCCTGGGCGTTCTGATTTTCATCGACGATTATTTCAACTGCCTGACCGTGGGCAGCGTTATGCGCCCTGTCACCGACAAGTATAACATCTCCCGTGCCAAGCTGGCCTACCTGATCGATGCTACCGCAGCTCCCATCTGCATCATCGCCCCCATCTCCTCCTGGGCCGCTGCCGTTGCCGGCTTCGCTGAGGACGGCCAGGGCCTGACCCTGTTCATCAAGGCCATTCCCTTCAACTTCTATGCTATCCTGACCATCCTTATGATGGTGGGCCTGTCCATTCTGAAGATCGACTTTGGTCCCATGGCAAAGCATGAGAAGAACGCGCGGGAAAAGGGTGACCTGTTTTCCGGTATGAACCCCTACTCCATCCTGGAGACCGAGAGTGTCAACGAGCGCGGCCGTGTGCCAGACCTGGTCCTGCCCATCGTGGTGCTGATCGTCTCCTGTGTTGTTGGCATGATCTACTCTGGCGGCTTCTTTGAAGGTGCAGGCTTCATTGATGCCTTCTCCAATGCAGATGCCTCCGTGGGTCTGATGCTGGGCTCTGTGTTTGCTCTGGTGTTCACCGTGATCTACTATCTCTTCCGCCGTACCATGCGCTTCACCGAGATGATGGGCTGCATCCCCGAGGGCTTCAAGGCCATGGTCCCCGCTATTCTGATCCTGACCTTCGCATGGAGCCTGAAGGGTATGACCGACTCCCTGGGCGCTAAGCTCTTCGTTCGCGACTTTGTGTACGCCAACGCAGAGAACTTCCAGATGTTCCTGCCTGCCATCGTGTTCCTGATTGGCTGCCTGCTGGCTTTTGCAACCGGCACCAGCTGGGGCACCTTCGGTATGCTGATCCCCATCGTCCAGAGCGTCTTCCCCATGGACAACCCCCTGGCCATCGTCTGCATCTCTGCCTGCATGGCCGGTGCTGTCTGCGGTGACCACTGCTCCCCCATCTCCGACACCACCATCATGGCTTCTGCTGGTGCCCAGTGCGACCATGTGAGCCATGTCTCCACCCAGCTGCCCTATGCCGTTACCTGTGCGGTGGTCAGCTGTATCAGCTACATCATCGCAGGTTTTGTACCCAACGCTGTCATTGCACTGCCCATCGCCATCGTGCTGATGATCATTGCACTGTTCATCATGCGCAGCGCCTGGGGACAGAAGATCTCCGCCTGATTCCCTTGGATCAAAAAGGTCCTCATCCAAAACGGATGAGGACCTTTTTTGGTTCCCTTGTGTAACACCTAACGCCTGGAATGGGCACACCATTTCCAAAGAACGTTTTGAACCTCATTCGGCTTATTTCGGATGAGGATTCTTTTTATCTCTGCGGAACAACTCCCGCAGGCCGATATACAGCAGAAACACCCCGAATAGTTTGCGGAGCAGATAGGTATCCAATCGGTTGGCCAGCAGAGCGGTGCAGGCGGCAGCGGCCAGCCCAGCAAGGATAGCAGGCAGGATGACCTTCTTCTCTAACAGTCCGTTCTTTTTGTGGGCGGGGAGAGCAGCGGCAGCGGCGGGGAGGAAGTACAGCAGGTTGATGCCCTGAGCCTGGTGCTGGGTCATCCCGGCAAAGGCGGTGAGATAGATGAGCAGCAGGGACCCGCCCCCGATACCGAAGGCCGACAGGACCCCGGTGACCGTCCCGGCCAGGAAGGGGAGAAGCCAGCCGGTCATCCGGTCAGAGAGGTCCAGGCCCCGTAGAGGATCAGCAGGGAAAAGGCCCGCTTGAGCCACAGGACGGACACCTTCTTAAAAATCTTCCCGCCGATGAGGCCGCCCACCAGGCCTCCGGCCAGGTAGGGCAGGGCGGTCAACACATCCAGGTTCCCCTTCCAGAAGTAAATTCCTGCCGACAGGGCACACAGGGGGAAGATGATGGCCACCGAGCAGGCAAAGGCCTTTCGGCGGTCCAGATCACACCGGGCCATAAGCAGGGGCACCAGAATCATGCCGCCGCCCCCTCCGAAGAAGCCGTTCACCAGACCTGCTGCCCCTCCGGCCACCGCTGCCGGGACCCAGGATCGTTTGGTTTCAGACATAAAAATCCCCTCCTCTGGCCTAGTTTGCCAGAAGAGGGGATCAATTATTCTTGAATCAGGTCCTGGATGACCGCGCCAGCCAGCAGGAAGCCTGCCACGGGGGGCACCCAGGGTGCGCTGGCGGGGATGGACCGCCGTCCGGGAGGGGGAGCCTCCCCGGTGGGGGTGGTCTGGGCAGGAAGCTCCGGGGAGAAGACCACCTTATGGTGGCGGATGCCCCGGTTCTTCAGCTCCTTGCGGATGATCCGGGCCAGGGCACAGCCCTCGGTCTTGGAAATGTCCGCCACCCGGAACTGGGAGGGGTCCAGTTTGTTGCCGGTACCCATGGAGGAGATGATGGGGATCTCTCGCTGAAGGGCGGTCTCGATGAGGTCCAGCTTGCAGGAGACCAGATCGATGGCGTCCACGATGTAGTCATACCGGGTCTGGAAGAAGTCCTCCCGGCAGTCTGCCTCGTATTTGTGGGGAATCTGGCGGACCTGACAGTTGGGGTTGATGTCCAGCACCCGCCGGGCCAGGGCCTCGGTCTTGTCCAGACCCACGGTGGAGTGAAGGGCCTGGAGCTGGCGGTTGATGTTGGAGACCCCCACCTGGTCATTGTCGATGAGGGTCAGTGTGCCCACACCTGACCGGGCCAGGGCCTCCACGCACCAGCTGCCCACACCGCCCAGGCCGAAAACGGCCACGTGGGACCGAGCCAGCTTCTCCATGGCGGCGGGGCCCAGGAGCATTTCCGTCCGGAGGAATTGTTCGTTGGTCATAAGGATGTACCTCCTGAAAGAAACCCCCGCGGAGATGATTCCGCGGGGGTTTGTCATTACAGAGTGGGGATGATCTTGCCTTCCTCGGTCAGCTCGGCGGGGTACTTTGCCTGCACTTCGGTGTACCAGGCGGAGTAATCCACAGAGCGCAGAGCGTTGGCAGCGGCAGCCTCCCAGCGGACATCGCCGAAGGCCTCTACCAGGACCAGCTGATAGCCGGTCACAGCACCGGTGGAATCGGTGTAGGGCAGGACGGTCACGTCGCCCACCTGACGGTCAGAAGCGAAGAGCCAGGCGGACAGCTCGGCATCCATGGCATTGCGGTCGCCGTTCTCCACCAGCTCAGGAGAGATGGTCTCGGTGGACAGGGCGCCGAAGTCGGTGACTTCGCCGGACTCCCAGTCAGCCAGCAGAGCGTTGGCCTGCTCCTCGGCAGTAGCCAGGGCTTCCTCGGTGGGAGCGGCAGCAGTGCCGTCCTCGTTGGTGCCTGCCTCAGCGGGGATCTGCATGATCTGGTAGCTCATGGTCTGGTAGACATCTTCGCCCTTGGTGCGGCCCAGGAACTGGACCACAGTGTAGCCGGTGCCTTCCACTTCGATGGCAGTGATGTCGCCTGCGGAACGGCCGGCATCCATCAGCCATTCACCTGCGGTGCCGGGCAGCATGATAGAGCTGCCGGCCACATCCACCATGTGGTTGTATTCCTCGTCCTGATAGGACTCAGCCACGACTTCATCCACGTGAGCGGCAGCAGCCTCATTGAAGGATGCACCGCCGTTGATCTCAGCGATCATGGCATCTGCCTCCTGGGAAGCGGCTTCCATAGCGGCAGCGGTCTCCTCCTCGGTGGGCTCGATGGGGTTGCCTTCCTCGTCGGTCTTTTCCTCATAGGCGGGGGTGATGGTGCAGTAACGGTACTCGTAGGAATCCAGGGAATCTGCGTTTTCGGCATAGTAGGCTTCCAGCTGGTCCTCGCTGTAGGTGAAGTCAGCGGATACCTTCTGGGCATACTCGTCAGCCAGGATGCCGTCAGCCAGGACCTGCTCGAAGAGGTCCATGGTCATCATTTCGCCGTACAGGAGCTTCAGATAGGCCTCCTCAGAGTAGCCGCTCTGGACGCTGTACATGGTCAGGTAGTTCATGTTCTGGTCGATGGCTGCCTGGCCTGCCTCGGACAGGGTGTAGCCGGCGGCCTCGGCCTCGCTGGTCAGGATGCTCACGCGCTGGAGCTCCTGCAGGGCAGAGTCCATGAAGTAGTCGGCGTAAGTAGTGCCGTTCTCCTCATCAAACATCTGCTCGCTGGGGGACAGGGCGGTGTCATAGCCCATGTCGACGCCGTATGCCTTGTACTGCTCGGCCTGATTGATGAAGTTGTTGGCCATAGCCTGATAGTAGTAGGAGACCTCTGCCACGGAGTACTCCTCCTGGCCTACGGTGGCGGCGGTGGCGGTTTCGTCTACCTTGTCTCCGGAAAGAATGCCGGAGTTCCAGATCAGCAGGGCTGCAACCAGAACGGCGCAGACGATGCCGATGGCCCAATAGAGTTTTGCCTTGGAACCGGCAGTTTCAGTCTGATTGGTGCTCATTGATACTTCGTCCTCCTTGTTCATACTGAAGCATTTACAAACAACTATTATACTAAAGGAAGGTCGGATTTGCAAGACAAAAAGCCGGTTCAAACCCGGGGAAATCGTTGAAATCTTGCTGCAAAAGGCCTATAATATAGACAATTAACATGCTGAAAGGGGACAACGACCATGAAGCCAGTGATCACAGTTCAAAACATGCGGGAGAGTGATGCATACACCATCCGGGAGTTTGTCCCCAGTAAGGAGCTGATGTACCGGGCCGCTATGGGTGTGTACCTGGCGGCAGAGTGGAAGGGGACCATCGGCATTCTGGTGGGCGCCGGGAACAACGGCGGCGACGGCTATGCCCTGGCCTGTATCCTGGCAGATAAGGGCATCCCATCCGCCATCTATCGGGTGTCCGAGAAGTTTTCTGAGGACGGCAGATATTACTACGAAATGGCCCTGGCAAAGGGCGTGGACATTCAGATGTTCCGTGAAGACACCGACCTGTCCGGTTATGATATCCTGGTGGACTGCATGCTGGGTACGGGCTTCTCCGGAGAGGTCCGGGGGCTCTACCGGACAGCCATCCAGGGGATGAACGATTCCCGGGCCTACACCATCTGCGTGGACATTAACAGCGGCATGAACGGGGACACTGGCTTGGGTGACCTGGTGGTGAAGGCCCACCTGACCGTCACCATCGGTTTCCTGAAAACCGGATTCTTCCTGGCCGACAGACACCGTCATACCGACAAGCTGGTGGTCACCGACATCGGTATCAAGCTGTTGGAGGAAGAATACTGGCTAACTTCCCTGGCCGAGACCGGCTGGAACCTGTCGGATGCCCTGGAACTGCCCAAGGATTCTTTGCCGGAATATGCCCTGGAACAGGCCCGGGAGAATGGCAAGCTGGTCTGCATCCCGGGCAAGACCCCTCTGGTCACCGACGGACAGAAGGTCTGCTTCATCGGGGAGGAACCCGAGACCATCTTGTCCCTGGGGGAGGAGTAAGGCCGTGAATCGAGAAGAGGAATTTCAGCGGGAACTGGACCTTCTGGCGGAAATGGGCCTGAAAGACAGTGCCCTCCGCCTGGCCTATGAGGACAAGGTCCGTCAGCTTTCAGAAGAGGCAAAGAGCCTGTTGACGAGGGATCTGCCGGAGGAGGAGATCGCCCGGACCCTCCATCAGCGCAGGCGGGACATCGGCAAGGAGTATAAGGAAGCCGCTCCGCCTATGTTCCGGGAATATATCTACGCTGCCACCGCCCGGAAATACGGGGATCCCTTGGGCCCCACCTATGAGGACCTGCGGAAGAAAAAGACCCCGGCCCAGATCATCCAGTCGGCCTCCCGGCCCATTGAGGACCTGAGCGACCGGTTGACGGTGGAGGGATTCCGGCAGTGGTATGAGCGGACCATGGACCTTTGGGGTTCCCTGGTGGAAGTGGACCGGGAGGTCACCCAGGCCTGGTACGAAGGAGCCGGTCCCTGGGGGTGTACCTGCGGTCACTGCCGGAACTATCTGGCCCTGGCGGAAAAACGGCAGCTGCCCGAAGAGATCCTGGAGACTCTGGACAGCCTGAGCATCCCCCCGGGAAAGGCGACTTACGTCTGTGAACTGTTCACGGACGAGGAAGGCATTCATTATCAGTTCAGCTATCGCATTGCGGGGCGCATTTTGGAACAGGGCGAAGAAGGGATGGGGCGCTGCTGCCACGAGCCCTATCCCCACGGTGCCCCCAACTTCCCGGAACCCCACTTTGACCTGGAATTCTTCCTGACCCTTCCCTGGGTGTTGGAAGAACCCCGATCATAAGCAGAAATCGAGCATCCGCATGGTTGCGGATGCTCGATTTTTAATTTGGTTTCCAGAGAAACAACCCCTCGGACCGGGCAATCTCTCCTATTAGCTCCAATAGCTCCGGGCTGGGGTGATACAGGGCCAGATTCAAGCAGTCCCATTCAAAGACCAGCAGGGCGTTTTCCTCCGGCAGGAGAATGTTCAGCCAGCCGGAGTGATTGTCCAGGATGGTCTTTATGGCCTCGGTCACCAGGTCTGGAGAGGGGGCATCCACCCACTGTCCCCAGTGAACAGACACCCGATGATAGCACATGAGCTTCAGCACCACAGCGGTAAACCGTGCCCGAAGGCCATATTCCTCATAGTGGTTTAGCAGATAGGTCTCTACTTTGAAAAACTGGCCGGGGGCGTCTGCCGGGACCTGCCTGGGCAGATAGTCCAGGACCCAGCAGTCTTGTTGCAGCAGGTTTTCAACCAAAATGTCGTGTTCGTGCATCCGGTCATCCTCCTTCCGGGACAGGGCTCATGTCCAGCACCTCGTCCGCCAACGCATCCCGCTCGGCGGGATCGTGGGTCACCACCAGGAGGGTGCGGCCCTGGGTGTGGTGCTTCAGATAATCCAGCACGATCTTCTTTGTGTCCTGGTCCAACCCGGTGAAGGGTTCGTCCAGGATCATCAGCTCTCCGGGAGCCAGCACCGCCCGGGCGATGGCCACCCGGCGCTTCATGCCCCCGCTAAGGGTCCGTACCGGCTTGTGGAGGCTGTCCCCCAGACCCAATTCGGTGAGGTGGGCTTCCATGATCTGCTTGTCCCCGTGATGGCACACGGCGGCCAGATTGGACAGGGCAGAGAAATCCTCAAAAAGCCGGTTCTCCTGAAACACCGCCGAGACCCGCTCCGGCCGTCCGGTCATGGTGCCCCTGTCTTGGGTTTCCAGCCCCAGGATGATCCGCAGGAGGGTGGTCTTGCCGCAGCCGGAAGGGCCCATGATGCAGGTCCGCTTCCCGGCGGGGAAGGTGTGGGAGAAGTCCCTCAGCACGGTCTTTTCCCCGTATGCTTTGCAGATGTTATGCAGAATGAGATCGGTCACAGCTTTTCCAACCTCCCATACAGCCATTTCAGCAGGGCAAGAAAGCCCTTTTCGAAGAGGACGCTCACCACCACCACGATGATGGTCCAGGTGAAGAGGTCCGTGGTGTTGAAGTAAACCTTGGCATCGTAGAACATCTGCCCGATGGACCCGGAGGGGATGCCGATGATCTCGGCAGCGATGCCCGCCTTCCAGGAGATGCCCAGGCCCACAGAACAGGCCGAGATGAGATAGGGCTTCATCTGGGGGAGCCACAGGTACAGCACCCGCTTGGCCCAGGGGAGCCGGAAGATCTGCACCGCCTCCAGCATCTGCCTGTCCACACTGCGGATGCTCTGGAGCACATTGGTGTACACAATGGGCAGGACCATCAGGAAGGAGATGAAGATGGACAGCCGGGCGGAGGACATCCAGATAAGGCAGATGACGATGAAAGAGGCCACCGGCACGGATTTCACCATCACCGCCCATGGACGGAACAGTATCTCAAAGAGGGGGAACCGCCCCGCCAGGGAGCCCAGTCCCAGACCCAGGGCCAAGCCCAGCAGGAAGCCGGCCACGATCTTACGGAAGGTGAACCAGACGGTGGACCAGAAGCCCGCCTCCAGCCAGATGCCTGCCAACCGTTCCAGAACGGACAGGGGAGAGGGCACCAGCAGCTGGTGGCCCACTGCCATAGCAAGCACCTGCCAGACCAGGATGGCCAGCAGGACAGCCCCAACCCTCTGGAAGGTCTGTTTATGCTGTTGTAAGAAGGATGGGGTTCGGTCCATGGTGTCCTCCTGTTGGATTCGTTTTCTCCAGTATACCACACTTTTTCGAAAAGTGGGTTGCAAATGCAACAGAATAATCCTGGCTTGTAAATTGCATCAATTTGCGGTAAAATATTTCCCACTGAATTTTGAACCACAGAGAAAGATAGGGTGAATCTATGCTTACCCAAGAGAATCAAAACCTCTTTGCCGACCTGCGGCGGCAGATCATTGGCCGGGAGTTCTCCCACTTAAACCCCCGCCAGCAGGAGGGCGTTCTGGCCACCGAAGGCCCCTTGCTCCTTCTGGCCGGTGCAGGCAGCGGCAAGACTACGGTGCTCATCCACCGCATCACCAACCTGTTAAAATACGGCCGGGCCTCCGACAGCCGGGAGGTCCCCGATTACATCACGGAATCCGACCTGGCCTTCCTCCAGGCCTACGCCCAGGGGGGCGTGTTCACCGAGCAGGAGGAGAGCCGTGCCCGCCTCCTGTGCACCCTGGAGCCCGCCATGCCCTGGCAGGTCATCGCCATCACCTTCACCAACAAGGCCGCCGGGGAACTGAAAGCCCGTCTGGAAGCCGCCATTGGTCCCGATGCCAACGACATCTGGGCGGCCACCTTCCACTCGGCCTGCGTGCGCATCCTGCGGCGGAACATCGAGAAGCTGGGCTTTCCCTCCTCCTTCACCATCTACGACACCGACGACTCCCTCCGGGTCATCAAGGAGTGCCTGAAGGAGCTGAACATGGACGAGAAGTCCTTCCAGCCCCGAACCATCCTGGGCTACATTTCCCGGGCCAAGGACGAGATGCTCCTGGCGCCTGAGTACATGGACCAGTGCCGGGCCAAGGGGGACTTCCGTCTCCAGAAGATCGCCAACGTCTACCTGTCCTACCAGAAGAAGCTCTGGGCGGCCGGAGCTCTGGACTTTGACGACATCATCTTCCACACCGTCCGCCTCCTCCAGCAGCACGAGGACGTCCGGGAGTTCTACCAGCGGAAGTTCCGCTACGTCCTCATCGACGAGTATCAGGACACCAACCACCTCCAGTACCTCCTGGCCGGGCTTCTGGCGGGAGGACGGAAGAACATCTGCGTGGTGGGTGACGACGACCAGTCCATCTACCGGTTCCGTGGCGCCACCATTGAAAACATCCTCTCCTTCGAGAGTGAGTACCAGAACGCCCGGGTCATTCGCCTGGAGCAGAACTACCGCTCCACCGGCAATATCCTGGAGGCGGCCAACGCCGTCATCCGGAACAACCGGGGCCGCAAGGGCAAGAACCTGTGGACCGACCACGGGGACGGCGACAAGGTCCAGTGCTACACCGCCGGAAACGAGCGGGATGAGGGCCTGTTTATCGCCACCCAGATCCTCCGGGCCTATGGGGAGGGCAAGCAGTGGAAGGACTGCGCTGTCCTCTATCGCATGAACGCCCTGTCCAACCAGGTGGAAATGGCCCTCAAGAGCAATTCCATTCCCTATAAAGTGGTGGGGGGCTTCCGCTTCTTTGAGCGTGCAGAGATTAAGGACATGCTGTCCTACCTCTGCGTCATCCACAACCCCAGTGACGACCTGCGTCTCCTCCGGGTGGTGAACAACCCGCCCCGGGGCATCGGCGCCAAGACCCTGGAGACCGCCCGGGAGGTGGCCCTCCAGGAGAATCTGAGCCTGTGGGAGGTCCTGGTGAACGCCGACCGGTGGACCGAACTGCGCAAGTCCGCCGCCAAGTTCCAGAAGTTCACCGGCCTCATCCAGCGGATGCAGTCCCTGGAGGATGAGGTCCCCCTGCCCGAGCTGTACGAGACCCTCATCCGGGAGAGCGGCTACGAGGAAATGCTCACCGCCAAGAAGGACCAGGAGAGCAAGTCCCGCCTGGAAAACGTCCGAGAACTGACCTCCTCCATCAGCGGCTACTTAGAGCACGCTGAGGAGCCCACCCTGGGTGGCTTCCTGGACGAGGTGGCCCTGTACACCGACCTGGACAGCATGGAGGAGGGGGACAACTGCGTCACCCTCATGACCATGCACGCTGCCAAGGGCCTGGAGTTCCCGGTGGTCTTCACCGTGGGCATGGAGGAAGGGGTATTCCCCGGCTTCCGCTCCATCGGCGAGGAGGAGGAGCTGGAGGAGGAACGCCGCCTGTGCTACGTGGCCCTGACCCGTGCCAAGGAGCGCCTCTACCTGACCTGTGCCTCCCAGCGAATGCTCTTCGGCCGGACCTCTGCCAACCTGCCCTCCCGGTTCGTCAAGGAGATCCCCGACCAGCTGGTCCAGCACAGCGGCCGGCCCCGTCAGCAGCGGCAGGAGTACTTCCGGGAGGACACCTGGGGGGGAGAGACTGTCTACTCCCAGATCCCCGTCCAGCCCCGGCGGCCCGAGGCCAACAGCAAGCCCCGGCCCAGCGGCACCAGTGTGTCCGGCGCTTACCGGAAGCCTGCCCCCAAGGCGGCGGCCCTGCCTCAGCTGCGCAAGGGGGATATGATTCGCCACACTGCCTTCGGTGCCGGCATGATCCTGTCCATCCAGCCCATGGGGGGCGACGCCCTCCTGGAGGTGGCCTTCGACAACGTGGGCACCAAGCGCATGATGCTCAAAGCGGCCTCCCAATTCATCACCAAACAGTAAATAAAAACGGAAGGAACCAAACTGGTTCCTTCCGTTTTTAATATGGAATGAGATACCGCCAGGGAAAGTCCACCGCCTCTTCCGCATAGTCGATGCCGATGCGCTTGCTGACCTGAATATTCAGGGGTTCCCGGTCCTCCGGGGGTGTGGACAGCCCTACATCATCCAGAGAATCACAGACGAAAAGTTCATCCCCCAGCAGGGACATGCCGTTCTGCTCTCTTGTGAGGGCCAGGGCCTTGCACAGCTTTCCGGGGCCGTTGAGGAAGTTCTTTTTCTGATAGGCCGACAGGGCCTCCGGCTCCTTCCCAAACCGGTTCCGGCTGATGAAGTCCAGCCCGCCTCGTACCTCTCCACCCCGAATGAGAACAGCGGCTGGTTCCCCTTCTGGTTCTGTCACAAAGTTCAGGCAGTGGTGCATGCCGTAGATGAGATAGATGTAGGCCGTCCCCGGCGGGGCGAACAGGGTCTCGGTCCGCTGGGTCCGGCGGTAGTTCCAGGCGTGGCAGGCCTTGTCGCACCGGCCGATGTAGGCCTCAGTCTCAGTGATCCGCAGGACCAGAGGAATGCCATTCTGCATCCGGACCAGGTACTTGCCCAAAAGGTCCCGGGCCACCTGGCAGGTGTCCCGGTCATAGAATTCTTTGGTGAGCTTCACAGGGAACCTCCTTCCAGCCAGATGATCTCCGCCGGGGGAATCTCTTCTCCGCATACAGCGGCCCGCCAGCCCTCCCCGGCATACTCGCCGTAGAAGAGCCCCGCTTCCTGAGGGGTTCGATCCCAGGAGTGGCCCAGGCCCTGGCCGGTGTACTTGCACCAGGCCTCTTTGCGGGTCCACAGGGTATAAAAGGCGGGCCAGTCCCCGCCCAGGGACTGATACCGGGAAAACTCCCCTTCCGTCAGGGCATATTGGGGCAGAGACTCCCGCCGGGGGCGGATGTCCTCAATGTCCACCCCCACAGGCTTTGCCGAAACTGCACACAGGATGATGCTCTTGCTGTGGCTGATGCTGAACTGAATGTGAGGCAGGGCAGGGAAGAAGGGCTTGCCCAGGTCGGTCCGTGCCAGCTCCGGCAGGGGAGAGATGCCGTATTCTGTTTTCAGCACCCGGGCCAGGAAGTCCAGGGTGGGGCATTTTGCAGAGCCGTAGATTTTCATAGGCGACCTCCCTGCTGCGTATTTTGATTTTCTATTCCCTTTCCGGAGAAAAGAGGGCGGAAACCCTTGCCAATGGAGCGGAATATATATTATAATATAAAATTGCTGAAATGTGTACAGGCAGGTCCCGTTCTGCCGTACCCTTATTATAGCTGAATAGAAAGGGTGTGTAAACCCAATGGCAATAGATCGAATCCATGATTACCTGATCCCCGGCAAGCGGGCCCACCTGGTGGGCATCGGTGGGGTTTCCATGTCCCCCCTGGCAGAAGTCCTGAAGGGAGAGGGCATCCAGATCACCGGCTCCGACATGAAGGAGAGCGACACTGTCCTCCATCTGCGCAGCCTGGGCATCCCTGTGGTCATCGGCCACCTGCCCGAGAGCATTGAGGGGGCCGACCTAGTGATCCGCACCGCCGCCGTCCACGACTCCAACCCGGAGATCGCCGCCGCCAAGGCCAAGGGCATCCCCGTTTTCGAGCGGGCCGAGGCCTGGGGCTCCATCATGCGCCGCTACGAGAATGCGGTCTGCATCTCCGGCACCCACGGCAAGACTTCCACCACCTCCATGTGCACCCACATCGCCATGGCGGCCAGCATCGACCCCACCGTCATGATCGGCGGCACCCTGCCCCTGCTGGGCACCGGCCACCGGGTGGGCAAGGGCGACACCATCATTCTGGAGTCCTGCGAGTACTGCAACTCCTTCCTGTCCTTCTATCCCACGGTGGCGGTCATCCTGAACATCGAGGCCGACCACCTGGATTTCTTTGAAGATCTGCAGGATGTGGAGAACTCCTTCCGCAAGTTTGCCGACCTGGTGCCCCCCACCGGTGCCGTTCTGGCCAACTGTGAGGATGAAAACACCATGGCGGCGTTGGAGGGAAAGAACAATGTTCTGACCTTCGGCGTGGAGAAGGGTGATTTCCATGCGGAAAACCTCACCTGGGACCAGGGCTTCCCCACCTTTGATATCCTGTGGAACGGCAAGAAGGCCGCCCACATCACCCTTCAGGTCCCCGGCATGCACAATGTCCAGAATGCCATCGCTGCCGCTGCATCCGCTCTGGTGCTGGGTGTCTCCGGCGAGGCCATCGCCCGGGGCCTGTACAGCTACCATGGGGCAGGCCGCCGCTTTGAGTACAAGGGTATGGTGAAGGGTGCCAAGGTCTACGACGACTACGCCCACCATCCCAGCGAGCTGAAGGCCCTGCTGAACATGGCTTCCAGCCTGGGCTACAAGCGGGTCATCTGCGCCTTCCAGCCCCATACTTACACCCGGACCCACGCCCTTTTTGACGAGTTTGCCGAAGTCCTCCGGGGTGCCGATAAGGTTTTCCTGGCAGAGATCTTTGCGGCCCGGGAAAAGAACGAGGTGGGCATCTCCTCCGAGGACCTGGCCAAGGTGGTCCCCGGGGCCAAGGCAGCCCCCTCTCTGGAGGTCCTCACCGACTGGCTGTACGACCTGGCCAGCCCCGGTGACCTCATCCTCACCGTGGGTGCAGGCGTTCTGTACACCGTGGCAGAGGAACTGGTCCGCCGCGGCGGTGAAACCGAATAACCATTGATGAAATCTTCGCGGGCGGGACGGTGGTTCCTGCCCGCGGACTTGCAAAAATAGTTCTCTGATCAGTTTGGAGGGGACGAGGAATGGAAAAGATAGCAATACATGAGATCCCCGGCTTCTCCATTGGTCAGGTGGAAGACCTGGAAGCAGGCACCGGCTGCACGGTCATCCTTTGCCCCGAGGGAGCGGTCACTGGCGTGGATGTCCGGGGCGGTTCCCCCGGCACCCGGGATACCGACGCCCTGGACCCCACCTGCAACCGGGAGCATGTCCACAGTGTGGTCCTCACCGGCGGTTCTGCCTTTGGCCTGGATGCCGCCGGCGGGGTAGCCAAAAAGCTGGAAGAGGAGGGCATTGGCCGGGACGTGATGGTTACGGTGGTGCCCAATGTCTGCGCTGCCGTCCTCTTTGACCTGAAGTTTGGCCGGATGGATGTCCGGCCCGATGGGGCCATGGGCTATGCTGCCTGTGAGAAAGCCCTGGAAGGTGGTCCTTTCCTGGAAGGCAACCACGGTGCCGGCACCGGCTGTACCGTGGGCAAGATCCGTGGCCCTCAGTTCGCCATGAAGGGGGGTATCGGGGCCTGTGCCTACCGTCAGGGTGACCTGATGGTGGGGGCCATTGTGGCCTGCAACGCCATGGGGGATGTGCTGGAGAACGGGAAGATCATTGCCGGCTCCCGGAACGATGACGACACCGGCTTTGCCGGCAGTGAAGACTGGCTCATCGCCAACGGACGTCGCCAGAAGGACATCTTCAGTGGCAAGTTCGTGGGGGAGAATACCGTCATCGGCTGTGTCATCACCAATGCCGCCCTCAATAAAAACCAGGCCAACAAGCTGGCGGCAGTGGCTCAGAACGGCATTGCCCGGGCGGTCCGCCCCGCCAACGCCACCTTTGACGGAGACGCCATCTTTGCCATGTGCCGGAGCAAAGTCCCGGCCGACCCCGATGCTGTGGGCAGCATGGCAGCCCGGGCGGTGGAGGAGGCCATCATCCGCTCGGTGAAGATGGCTGAGACCCTCCATGACCGGATCGCCCTCCGGGACCTTCCCTTTTGAATCCCCTGAGAAAGGAAACTGACATGAAAGTATCTGAATTAAAGTACGAGCGGCTCACCCTGGAAGCATTTGCCCAGGAGATCCAGGACATCATTGCCCAGGTGAAGAACGCCGCTTCTGCCCATGAGGTCATGGCCGCCCGCAACCGCTGCAATGACCTGTATATCCGCCTGGAGACCGCCCAGGCTCTGTCCTATATGCGCTACAGCATCAACACCGCCGACGAGTTCTACCTGGCGGAGAAGGACTACTATGACGAGATGGGTCCCCAGGCCCAGAACTACCTGCAGGAGTACACCAAGGCCATGCTGGCCACCCCCTTCCGGAAGGAGCTGGAGGAGAGCGGCCAGATCATCCCCCTGGTGTTCCGGTCCTTTGAGGTGGAGCTGAAGGCCATGTCCCCTGAGATCATCGAGGATATGATTGAGGAGAACAAGGTGGTCAGCCAGTATTCCCAGTTGATGGCCGCCATGGAGTTTGAGTTCCGGGGGGAAAAGCTCCCCCGTCCCATGCTCATGAAGCATGCCAAGTCCCCCGACCGGGCCACCCGCAAGGAGGCCTACGAGGTCCTGGGTAAGACCCTCCAGGCCCATAGCCAGGAGCTGGACTCTATCTTTGACCAGCTGGTCCACATCCGCGACCGGATGGCAAAGAAGATGGGCTATAAAAACTTCGTGGAGCTGGGTTACTACCGCATGGGCCGCCTGTGCTACGGCCCTGAAGAGGTCAAACAGTTCCGGGACAACGTCCGCCGGGATATCGTACCCCTGGTGGCCCGCCTGCGCACCGAGGTGGCCAAGAACCTGGGCGTGGACAAGCTGATGGTCTACGACTACGACCTGATCTTCCCCCAGGGTGACCCCGCTCCCAAGGGGGGCAAGGAGGAGATCTTCGCCGCCGCCAAGGCCATGTATCACGACATGAGCAAGCAGACCGGTGAGTTCATCGACTTCATGCTGGAGACCGAGGCCTTTGACGTGGAATCCCGGAAAAACAAATGGGGGGGCGGCTACTGCACCAGCTTCATGGCCTACCACCAGCCCTTCATCCTGGCCAACTTCAACGGCACCGCCGGAGATGTGGACGTGGTGACCCACGAGGCCGGCCACGCCTTTGCCGACTACTCCATTGCCAACAACAAGTATGTGGTGGAGCTGAACATGGGCGGCATGGAGACCGCCGAGACCCATTCCATGAGCATGGAGTTCTTTGCCTGGCCCTATATGGAGCATTTCTTTGGGGAGGATGCCGGGCGGTACAAGTTCATGCACCTGCTGGATGCCCTGTCCTTCCTGCCCTATGGCACCATCGTGGATGACTTCCAGCGCCAGGTCTATGAGAACCCCGATTGGACCCCGGAAGAGCGCAAGGCCGCTTGGCGTAAGCTGGAAGAGGAGTTCCGTCCCCATATCTGCTTTGATGGGGTTCCCTATCTGGAAGAGGGCACCCGCTGGCAGTACCAGATGCACATCTACGAGTCCCCCTTCTACTATATCGACTACTGCCTGGCCCAGACGGCAGCCCTCCAGTTCCTGCTGGCCTCCCGGAAGGATTATGACGATGCCTTTGGCCGCTACGTCCGCCTGCTGAGCCAGGGCGGCGAACAGGTCTTTACCGATCTGCTGGCGGAAGCCGGGCTCAAGTCTCCCTTCCAGGAGGGAGCCCTGCAGGAGGTGGCCCGGGAGAGCGAAAAACTCCTGGACAGCCTGAAAGCATCCCTGTAAAAAGCGAACCTGCCCTGCACCTGTGTGCAGGGCAGGCTTTCTGCCCCAATCCCCTGTTTTTCTTGACTTTTTTACCCTGTCATGCTACAGTATATTTGTTGCGTTGAACTTTTAAAGCTGTAAAGTACAGCTGTTGCAATAGTACACCCAAGCCCCCTTGGAAGAAAGGACTGTCCTTTATGCCTGTCATTGATTTTCTGGAACGAAACGTAAAGCTCTACGGCAACGAAGTTGCCCTGGTGGAGCTGAACCCCGAGATCTCCGACAACCGCCGGATGACCTGGAAGGAATACGATCTGATCCAGCCCACCAGCGCCCAGCCCTACCGCCGGGAGATCACCTGGAATGTGTTTAACGAAAAGGCCAATCGCTTTGCCAATATGCTCATCTCCCGCGGTGTGAAGAAGGGTGACAAGGTGGCCATTCTCATGTACAACTGCCTGGAGTGGCTGCCCATCTACTTCGGCATCCTGAAGACCGGCGCCATTGCCGTCCCCTTCAACTTCCGTTACTCCGCCGAGGAGATCCAGTACTGCGCCGACCTGGCAGAGGTCCAGGTGCTGGTCTTCGGCCCTGAGTTCATCGGCCGTATCGAGAGCATCGAGCACAAGCTCAGCAAGGGCCGCCTGCTCATCTATGTGGGTGACAACTGCCCCACCTTTGCCGAGAGCTACCGGGAGCTGTCTGCTGACTGCTCCTCTGCACCGCCCCAGGTCCTCATCACCGATGACGACGACGGTGCCATCTACTTCTCCTCCGGCACCACCGGCTTCCCCAAGGCCATCTTACATAAACACCTGAGCCTGACCCAGGCCGCAGAGATGGAGGCCAAGCACCACAGCATCGGTCGGGAGGATAACTTCCTGTGCATCCCGCCCCTGTACCACACCGGTGCCAAGTTTCACTGGATGGGCAGCCTCTATGCCGGCAGCAAGGCCGTTCTGCTGAAGGGCACCACCCCCGACATCATCCTGAAGGCCATCTCCGACGAGGGCTGCACCCTGGTGTGGCTCCTGGTGCCCTGGGCCCAGGAGATCCTGGACTGCCTGGATAGGGGCGATCTGAAGCTGGAAGACTACAAGCTGGACCAGTGGAAGCTCATGCACATCGGCGCCCAGCCCGTGCCTCCCTCCATGATCCGCCGCTGGATGGAGTATTTCCCCACCCATAAGTACGATACCAACTACGGTCTGTCCGAGTCCACTGGCCCCGGCTGTGTCCATCTGGGCATGGACAACATCCACAAGGTGGGTGCCATCGGCGTGCCCGGCTACCGCTGGGAGATCAAGATCGTGGACGAGCACGACAACGTGGTGGAACAGGGCGGCGTAGGCGAGCTGTGCGTCAAGGGCCCCGGCGTTATGACCTGCTACTACAACAACCCCGAAGCCACTGCGGAAGTTCTGAAGAATGGCTGGCTCTACACCGGCGACATGGCCATGCAGGACGAGGACGGCTTCATCTTCCTGGTTGACCGTAAGAAGGACGTGGTCATCTCCGGCGGTGAGAACATCTATCCCGTTCAGATCGAGGACTTCCTGCGGGCCCACAACAAGATCAAGGACGTGGCCGTCATCGGTCTGCCCGACCGCCGTTTGGGCGAGATCTGCGGTGCCATCATCGAGATCAAGGACGGCATGACCTGCACCGAGGAAGAGATCAACGACTTCTGCCTGGAACTGCCCCGCTACAAGCGCCCCAAGCAGATCATCTTCGCAGAGATCCCCCGCAACGCCACCGGCAAGATCGAAAAGCCCGTTCTGCGCAAGCGCTATGGTGCCGATCAGCTGGTTGCCCAGCAGAACAGAGGCTAAAGTACCTGTCGAAAAAGGCAAAGCCTTTTCCGACAAAGGGGATTGCGGCCTGCTGCATCGCATGACTTGTGCACCTGCGGCGCACAAGTCCCACGTTGGCAGGCCGAGAAGAGTTTTCTGGCACGCACATGTCGCACCAGAAAACGAACTGGACTTTATTTCGCCGCTGCGGCGGCGAAACTCTACGAGGTATTTTAGCATTCTGAGGACCTAAGGTCCCAGGGCTAGAAAGAAAGGAGCACGAACCATGCCCAGAGCCAGCAAAAAAGAGCGGAGCAATGACCTGTACGAGCACATCGCCCGGATCCAGTCTGTGGAGGAGTGCATCCGCTTTTTCGAAGACATCTGTGCCGTTACCGAACTGCGTGCCATGGAGCAGCGCTTTGACGTGGCCAAAATGCTCCACGACGGCAAGGTCTATACCACCATCCTCAATGAGACCGGGGCAAGCTCTGCAACGGTCAGCCGGGTGAACCGGGTGCTGAACTACGGCACCGGCGCTCTGGCAGAGATCATGGACCGGGTGGCCCAGGAAAAGGGCGAACCGGTTCCGGAAGAAGCATAACCACGGAGGAATTCCATGAGAGAACTGATGTTGGGCAACAAAGCCATTGCCCGCGGATTATATGAAGCCGGGTGCTGTGTGATCTCCAGCTATCCCGGCACCCCCAGCACCGAGATCACCGAGGAAGCCGCCAAGTACCCCGAGATCTACTGTGAGTGGGCCCCCAACGAGAAGGTGGCCCTGGAGGTGGCCCACGGCGCTGCTGTGGGCGGCAAGCGTTCCGCCTGCTGCATGAAGCACGTGGGCCTGAACGTGGCGGCTGACCCCCTGTTCACCATCTCCTACCAGGGGGTGGAGGCCGGCCTGGTCATCTGTGTGGCAGACGACCCCGGTATGTTCTCCTCCCAGAACGAGCAGGACTCCCGCCACTACGCCATCGCAGCCAAGATCCCCATGCTGGAGCCCTCTGATTCCCAGGAGGCTCTGGAGTTTGCCAAGATCGCCTTCCAGCTGTCTGAGGAGTATCACACCCCCGTTCTGGTGCGCACCTGCACCCGTATCGCCCACTCCCAGAGCATCGTCACCAAGGGTGAACGGCAGGAGGTCCCTCAGAAGGAGTATGTGAAGGACCCCGAGCGGGTCATGATGACCACCAACTCCCTCAAGGCCCACTACCGGGTGGAGGAGCGCACCAAGGCCATGACCGCCTTTGCCGAGACCACCCATCTGAACCGGACCGAGCTGGGGGAGGATACCACCCTGGGTATCATCACCTCCTCCACCAGCTACCAGTACGTCCGTGAGGTCTTTGGAGAGAAGGCCAGCGTCCTGAAGCTGGGCCTGTCCTGGCCCATGCCTGTGGAGAAGATCCGGGACTTTGCCTCCAAGGTGGACAAGGTCCTGGTCATTGAGGAGCTGGAGCCCATCATCGAGGGCCACTGCCGCCAGATCGGCGTGGACGTGGTGGGCAAGGAGCAGATCCCCATGGTGGACGAGCTCACCCAGGGCCGCATCGCCCAGTGCCTGGGCCGTGCCGCCAAGGAGACCGTGAAGCTGGAGGATGCCATCCCCGGCCGTCCCCCCGTTATGTGTGCCGGCTGTCCCCACAGAGGTGTGTTCTACACCCTGGCCAAGAATAAGTGCATGGTCTACGGCGATATCGGCTGCTACACCCTGGGTGTCATGCCTCCCCTGAACGCCCTGGACCTGAACGTCTGCATGGGCGCTTCCTGCTCCGGCCTCCACGGCTTCAACATCGCCGGGGGAGAGGAGCACGAGAAGCACAGCGTGGCGGTCATCGGCGACTCCACCTTTGCTCACTCCGGCATCACCGGCATTGCAGACATCGCCTACAACGGCAGCAACTCCACCGTCATCATTCTGGATAACTCCATCACCGGCATGACCGGCCATCAGCAGAACCCCACCACCGGCAAGACCCTCCGGGGCACCCCTGCCCGGAAGATCGACCTGGAGGCCCTGTGCAAGGCCGTTGGCTTTGACCGGGTCCGTGTGGTGGACCCCAACCAGCTCAAGGAGATGGACAAGGTTCTCAAGGAGGAACTGGCTGCGGAAGAGCCCTCCATCATCATCACCCGCCGCCCCTGCGTCATGCTGAAGGATGTCCAGAAGCTGCCTCCTCTGAAGGTGGACCTGGACAAGTGCAACGGCTGCGGCCTGTGCATGAAGATCGGCTGTCCCGCCCTGTCCCTGCCCAAGGGCGGCAAGGTGGAGATCGACAAGACCCAGTGTGTGGGCTGCCAGGTGTGCATGCAGATGTGCCACCGGGATGCCCTGATCGTGTAAGGAGGAACAACCATGGAAACTGTAAATATTATGATCGTCGGCGTAGGCGGCCAGGGTTCCCTGCTGGCCTCCAAGATGCTGGGCCATCTGCTGGTTCAGCAGGGCTATGACGTGAAGGTCTCTGAGGTCCACGGCATGAGCCAGAGAGGCGGCAGCGTGGTCACCTATGTTCGCTTCGGCGACAAGGTCTACTCTCCCATCATTGACAAGGGTGAGGCCGACTACATCGTCTCCTTCGAGCTGCTGGAGGCCGCCCGCTGGATCGAGTACTTAAAACCCACCGGCCGTGTGGTCACCAACACCCAGAAGATGGAGCCCATGCCTGTCATCGCCGGCCTGGCCAAGTACCCCGAGAACCTGGTGGAGAAGATGCAGGCCAAGGGCATCCAGGTGGATGCCATGGATTGCCTGGCACTGGCCGAAGAGGCCGGTTCCACCAAGGCTGTGAACATGGTCCTCATGGGCCGCCTGTCCAAGTACTTCCCTGACATTCCTGCAGAAGCATGGCAGGCATCCCTGGAGGCCAACGTCCCCGCCAAAGTCCTGGAGCTGAACAAGGTCGCCTTTGCTCTGGGCCAGAAGGGCTGATACCATTCTTTTTCCCCCGCAGAGAGTGTTCTCTGCGGGGGATTTATATTGAGAATCATTGGACGCAAAATGACCGCCCGGCGTGAACCGGGCGGTCATTTTGTATAGGAGAGAGAACACACATGATGTGAAAATCAATCGTGCAGGGCGGTCTTCTGCTTGACGGGAGCGGTCTTGTCATAGCAGGAGAAGGCCTCGTTGACCATGTCCTGGTCGGGCTTTCTGGTGAACAGGCTCACCACGGGAACGATGACCATACCGGCCAGCATGGCGAAAGCACCGCAGTTGATGGGGGACTGGAGCAGGACGGGGAACAGGGGCTTTGCCACCATGTTCAGGATCATAATGCCTGCGCCGAAGACGAAGGAGACCCAGCAGGCGGCCTTGGTGGTCTTCTTCCAGTACAGGCCATACAGGAAGGGGGCCAGGAAGGCACCGGCCAGTGCGCCCCAGGACACGCCCATGAGCTGAGCGATGAAGCTGATGGACTGCTTGTACTGGACGATGGCGATGACCATGGAGATCACCACGAAGACCACGATGAAGCAGCGCATGACGAAGACCAGTTCAAACTCGTTCATCTTCTTCACGGGTTTTACCTTTTCCCGGAGCAGGTCCATGGTGAGGGTGGAGGAGGAGGCGATGACCAGGGAGGACAGGGTGGACATGGAGGCCGACAGGACCAGGATGACCACCACGGCGATGAGCAGATCCGGCAGACCGGAGAGCATGGTGGGGATGACGGAGTCGTAGCCCTCGGCAGCGATGTCGATCTTGTCAGAGAACAGTCGGCCGAAGCCGCCCAGGAAGTAACAGCCGCCTGCCACAACCAGGGCAAACAGGGTGGAGATGATGGTGCCCTTCTTGATGGCGTCCTCTGACTTGATGGCATAGAACTTCTGGACCATCTGGGGCAGGCCCCAGGTGCCCAGAGAGGTGAGGATGACCACGCCCAGCAGGTTGATGGGGTCAGGCCCGAAGAAGGAGGCGAAGACGCCGGGGACCTCGCCGTTGGCTACGGTGGGGTCGGTGACCTCTGCCATACCCCGGAGGGCCTCCATGAAGCCGCCCTGGCTGTTGAGGACAGCGGCGATGACCACGCAGATGCCCACCAGCATGATGCAGCCCTGGATGAAGTCGTTGATGGCGGTAGCCATGTAGCCGCCGGCGATGACGTAGATGCCCGTCAGCACGCCCATGAGGATGATGCAGATGGTGTAGTCCATATGGAAGGCCATGCCAAAGAGACGGGACAGACCGTTGAACAGGGAAGCGGTGTAGGGGATGAGGAAGATGAAGATGATGATGGATGCGCCGATCTTCAGGCCGGTGCTCTCGAATCGCTTTTCAAAGAACTGGGGCATGGTGGCGGAGTTGAAGTGTTGGGTCATGATGCGGGTCCGGCGGCCCAGGATGACCCAGGCCAGCAGGGAGCCGATGATGGCGTTGCCGATACCTGCCCAGGTGGCGGCGATGCCGTACTTCCAACCGAACTGACCGGCGTAGCCGATGAACACCACAGCGGAGAAATAGGACGTACCGTAGGCGAAGGCGGTGAGCCAGGGACCTACAGAGCGGCCGCCCAGGACGAAGCCGTTCACGTCGGTGGCCTGCTTGCGGCAATAGATGCCGATGCCGACCATAACAGCAAAGTAAAGGATCAAAAGAGCCAGTTTCATACTAAGACCTCCATTCTGTGGTGCTCTTTATTGCTTTTTAACTTTAACTCTAAAAAGCTGGAAAGTCAAGAAGCAAAATGCACAAATAATCACCCACCGGAAGGATCCGATGGGTGATTAAAAAAACATAAGTGTGTTTACTTGGTAGCCCAAACGCCGGTGGCCTGAGCGGTCAGGTAGGCGTTGATGAAGCCGTCGATCTCGCCGTCCATGACAGCGTTGACGTTGCTGGTCTCGTAGGCGGTGCGGGTGTCCTTGACCAGGGTGTAGGGCATGAAGACGTAGGAGCGGATCTGGCTGCCCCATTCGATCTTCAGCTGAACGCCCTTCAGGTCGGAGATCTTCTCGGCCTTTTCCTGCATCTGCAGCTCCACCAACTTGGCGCGGAGCATCTTCATGCAGTTGTCCTTGTTCTGGAACTGGCTTCGCTCGGTCTGGCAGGCAACCACAACGCCGGTGGGGATGTGGATCAGACGGACAGCAGAGGAGGTCTTGTTGACGTGCTGGCCGCCGGCGCCGCTGGCACGGTAGACCTGCATCTCAATGTCCTCGGGACGGATATCCACCTCCACGTCATCGGGCAGGTCGGGCATGACTTCCACGGAGGCGAAGGAGGTCTGACGGCGGGCGTTGGCGTCAAAGGGGGAGACACGGACCAGACGGTGGACGCCGTGCTCACCACGGAGGTAGCCGTAAGCGTTCTCACCCTCGATCATAATGGTAGCGGACTTCAGGCCAGCTTCGTCGCCCTCCTGGTAGTCCATGATCTTGTAGGTAAAGCCGTGGGATTCTGCCCAGTGGGTGTACATACGATACAGCATCTGGGTCCAGTCCTGGGCCTCAGTGCCGCCTGCGCCTGCATGGAAGGCCAGGATGGCGTTGGAGTTGTCGTACTCGCCGGTGAGCAGGGTCTGGAGCTTGGCGGCCTCCATGTTCTCGATGAGGGCGGCATACTCGGCCTCCAGCTCGGGCAGGAAGGACTCGTCCTCTTCCTCGTTGCCCATTTCGCACATGACCATCATGTCATCCCAGGCAGCACGGCGCTTTTCCTGGGACTCCAGCTTGTCCTTCAGCTGCTTTAACTTCTGCAGGACCTTCTGGGAGTTTTCGGGGTTGTCCCAGAAGCCGTCGGCAGCACACTGGTGCTCCAGGAAGTCCACCTCACGGGCGGTGGCCTCCAGGTTCAGGGCCTGCTCCAGATCGTCCAGCTGGGGGAGAAGGTTATTGAGTTTGACCTTATATTCGTCAAATTGAAGCATCTTACGATCACTCACATTCTGAATAGTATATAATAGTGCATTCGCCATACCATTATATCTGATTTTTGCCACCCTGTAAAGGGAAAAAACGCCGGGAAACCGACGATTGTCCCGGTCAGCGGTCGCTGACCTTGGGCAGATCGGCTTCCCAGCGAAAAATCAGGTCGTCCAGGTCCTGGGGCGCAGGGGGCACAGGCACTGGCGGAAAGGGTATGGTTTTGGTTTCTGCCATAAAGGGGCCTCCTCACTGAAAAAGGAATATACAGCCCAGTATATGCAGGGAGGGGGAAAGTATGTGCAGAAAAGCAGTGACATCGTATTTTCTTCGTGCTATGATAGAGAAAAGCATTGGAAAGGAGGGGCCTTCCGTGAAATTATCTACCGTCCGAACTCTGACCTATACTCTGTGGGCTCTTATGGTCCTATTGTTGGTCGTAGTCTGGTATGCGGATATGTTCCAGCTTGTGTTTCCTACCATTGGGCTTGTGATCCTGGTGTTCCTTATCAATCATCTGTTCTGGAAGTGCCCCCATTGCGGTGCCAACTTAGGCCGTATGGAGAAGCAGAACCGCTGCCACAGCTGCGGCAAAGAACTGGAAATGTAATAGAGAGGAGATCGTGCCATGTTGGAAGAGAGATACCCCATTGTGAAAGACCTGCGGGAGGAAAAAGAACTGGTCTGGATCAACCCGGACCGCACCGAGGACCCTGCTGCCCTGGAGGGTTTCGGCCTGTCTATGGCGGATATTGACGACGCAGAAGCCCGGATGGCCCGGTTTGCCCCCTTTATCATGGCCTGCTTCCCGGAGACCCAGGCCAGCGGCGGCATCATCGAGTCTGTTCTGACCCCTGTGCCCGGACTCCAGGCCCGACTCAATGAGAAGTACGGCAGCGGCATCCAGGGCAGACTCCTGCTGAAGCAGGACAGCCACCTGGCCATTGCCGGTTCCGTGAAGGCCCGGGGCGGCATTTACGAGGTCCTGAAGCACACCGAGGAGCTGGCTCTGGAGCACGGACTCCTGTCCGGTTATGAGGATGACTACACCAAGCTGGCCACCCCGGAAGCCCGGGCATTCTTTACCCAGTTTACCGTCCAGGTGGGCTCCACCGGCAACCTGGGCCTGAGCATCGGCATCATGAGCGCCGCTGTGGGCTATGAGGTCATCGTCCATATGTCGGCGGACGCCAAGCAGTGGAAGAAGGAGCTCCTCCGCCAGCACGGGGTCACCGTCATGGAGTACGAGTCCGATTACAGCGAGGCGGTAAAGCAGGGCAGAGCCAGCTCCGATGCCAACCCCAAGAGCTACTTTGTAGACGACGAGAACTCCAAGAACCTCTTCATGGGCTATGCCGTGGCGGCCAAGCGCCTGGTGAGCCAGCTGGAGGAGCAGAAGGTGACGGTGGATGCCGCTCATCCCCTCTTTGTCTACATCCCCTGCGGTGTGGGCGGCGCTCCCGGTGGCGTTGCCTTCGGCCTGCGCCAGGTCTTTGGTACCAACGTCCACACCTTCTTTGTGGAGCCCACTCAGGCCCCTTGTATGGTCCTGGGCATGGCCACCGGCCTGCAGAATGAGATCTCCGTCCAGGACATCGGGCTCACCGGTCTCACCCACGCCGACGGCCTGGCGGTGGGCCGTGCCTCTGGCTTTGTGGGCCGGGTGATGGTGCCCATCCTCAGCGGCGAGTTCACCCTGCGGGATGCCAAACTCTATGATTACATGCGGGACCTGCTGGAGTCCGAGGAGATCTTCATTGAGCCCAGTGCCTGTGCCGCCTTCCAGGGTCCGGTCATGCTGAATCAGTACCCCGAGACTCGGGCCTACCTGGAACAGCACGGCCTGACCGACAAGATGTCCCAGGCCTCCCACATTCTCTGGGCCACTGGCGGCAGACTGGTGCCCGAATCCATCCGTGAAGATTATGTGAATACCTATCTGTAAGAGCGTACCATACATCGGCCCGCCCCCCTGAAGGGTCTGAATTACGATTGTAAAACGAAGCCCCGGCTCATCGAGCCGGGGCTGTCTGCTAGATTTTATGCATCCTCTATCACAAGGGTGAATGTGACAGGGGGAAATGCAAAAGGTTTCATATTGCTCTCTGTACCGTCGGGACGTTCCAATCCTAGCGTGTCATAGTATTCGTTGGAATACTTGATCCCACGGTTGTATGAGTTGAAATGCTCCTGCACGGACTTCACATAACCATACGGGTCATCCATAGGTTCCAGTTTTAACGATGCCTTGATGATATCCAAAACTGTTTGTTGTTCTGGATGAATGGCGTTATCATCGCTCGTTACAAACTGCTCAAACTGATCCTTGGTCCAGCCGATGATTTGCTCCACGGCAGTGGTGCTTCCGCAGGACAGGATCAGCCGAAGAAAGTCTTTGAAGTTCAGGGCCAGAGGATACACATACTGGTCTGCGCAGGTTTCCGGATTCACAGCGAATACCATATCCCGATACCCTTGAATGAAGCAGTAGTGGATGCTGTTTTCCCAGCCAATGACCCTTGCATCCACGGGAGTACAAAAGTAGGTGATATCCGAGTTGCTTGGTTCAAGGCCGATCCATCTTCCGTCTATCTCTAACTGACGGTATTTTTCGTACATGGTCATAGGCTTACTGGATTATGATCTGAAGGTTTGGATTTTTTTCTGCAGCGCGAGTCAATACCTTCCCCACCCGCTGGGCGTAGGAACCCAGAGATTCCGTCAGAGCGGCTTCATCCAGGGTGATGGTGACCTCTTCCGAAACTGCCGTCAGGCAGTCAAAGAGGGCATCCAGGTTGCCACCGTACCAGTCCGGGAAAGCCAGTTCCCGGGCCAGATGCTGGTGGAGTGCCTCTTTGGTGGGGGCGGTGGTCCCGTCCAGAGTGACGACTTTCATGGTCATTCCTCCCCGTAGAGCAGTTCAAAGGATTCGTAGTGGTCGGGGGTGTAGTAAATGAGACCGTCATCGGAGAAGACAATGCGCTTGGGGCCACGGCTGTCCGCCCCCAGGGTGTCGATGTCGCACTCGGTGTAGTCCCGGTCCTCGGGGAGAAGGCCCTCGTAGTTGCCGAAGTAATCGCCGCCGATACACATGCCGGGGGCGTAGGGCTCCAGGGAACCGCCCTCCCAGCCCAGGTCCCGGGCTTCATCCTTGGTCATAAAGTTGTCTGGCAGGCAGCCGTAGAGGTGGATATACAGGGCTACGTCCTCTTTGGTGGTATAGGAGCCGTTAGGGTCCAGCTCAGTCTGGTTGGCGTTTGTGTCGGTGGTGGTCATGACCACGGCCATGTCGTCCGGGCCGCAGGCCGCCATGGTAAAGACCATGAACAGGGACAGCAGAGTCAGCAGCAGGGAAGAAAGCTTTTGTTTCATGAGGTGATCCCTCCTAGTTTGATTTGTATTCAGTATACAGGAATCGGCAGGAATACGCAACTCCCACGTGGGCAGACTACACTTGGGTGATGAACATGAAGTATGAGAATCCTCAGATGGAAGCATATTTTAACAGCCTGCCTCCTAAAGTACAGGCCTTTATCCACCGCTCCAAGGCGGAGATCTCCACCCCCGGTGAGCTGATGCTCATCGGGGAGCACCTCCGCCACAGTTTAGGTTGTGCGGAAGAAGACCGCAAACAGTGAATTCATCCCCTCGGCAAATGCTCATGTACGGTAAGGAAGCAAGCAACCGAAAACAAGAGATAGACCGCCAGCACTACACTATTCCGAACCAAAGACCAAAAGATAAGCATTTTGAGAAAATCTAAACTTTTGGATTTTCCTACAATGCCGACTACGGCGGAATCCCTCCCACTCCTTATATATTTCTTTCTGTATACA
>JAFSFC010000053.1 GCA_017435425.1 Ruminiclostridium sp.
GGTGGGGCCGAAGGTGTAGATGTTGCCGAAGGCCATGGCGAAGTTCTCACCGTTCAGCTGGCCGGAGACGGTCAGGCTCACGGGCTTGCCGAAGAAGTCCTGGCTGTAGTCGATCTGGCCGTCCTCGGTGCGGGGCAGGTTCTCGGGGTCCATGGTGGTGACACGGAACATCTCGCCTGCGCCTTCGCAGTCAGAGCCGGTGATGATGGGGGTGTGAACGTAAACGAAGCCGTTCTGCTGGAAGAACTCGTGGATGGCGAAGGCTGCCACGGAGCGGACCCGGAAGGCTGCGTTGAACAGGTTGGTGCGGGGGCGCAGGTGGGCCACAGAGCGCAGGAACTCCACGCTGTGGCGCTTCTTCTGCAGGGGGTACTCAGGAGCGGAGGGACCCTCCACCTCGATGGAGGAAGCCTTGATCTCCAGGGGCTGCTTGGCATCGGGGGTCAGGACCACCTTGCCGTTGACGATGAGGGCGGCGCCCACGTTCTGGGATGCGATCTCCTTGTAGTTGGGCAGGGACTCGGCGTCCATGACGATCTGGATGCTCTTGAAGCAGGAGCCGTCGTTGAGCTCGATGAAGCCGAAGTTCTTCATGTCACGGCTGGTACGGACCCAGCCGCAGACGGTCACGTCCTGACCGCCGTACTGTTCCATGTCCGCAAAGATGCGGGCGATCTCAGTGCGCTGCATAATATTCAAGTCCTTTCACGGATAGTATTGCAATGGAATAATACATCATTATATCCCCGGGTCCATGGGATTGCAACCCTAAAAACGGGTCACATACGCTTGGTGACGGGGACGTATTTCTGGTTTGCTTTGGCGGTGATGTGCTGGGGGGTGATCTTCACCAGAGCGGTCTTGGCCTGCTTGCTCTGAATGTACTTTGCTTTGATCTCAGGGGTCACATCCCCCAGAATGTCGATGAGGGAGGCCAGCAGGGCCAGGCGCTCCTGGTCCTCCTCCACCAGAGAAGCATGGCCGAAGACCACCACACTCTTGTATACGGTGGTGATCTGGCTGGGGATCAGGTCATGCTGGGCCACAACAGTGAAGCACACCCGGTCATCCTTGGCGATGGCATCCAGCTTGTGGCCTTCCTGGGCGCAGTGGAGGTAGAGGGCACCGTCCTGAACGAAGTAGTTCATAGGGACGGCATAGGGCCAGCCCTGGTCTCCGGTAACAGACAGAATGCCGTAGTCCTGCTCCTTCAGGATGGCCCAGGCTTCCTCCTGGGGCAGCTGCCGGTCCTTCCGGCGCATGGGTCTGTGTTCCATAGGGCCTCCTTTACTGGCGGGAGACGATGTCCCCGTGTTCGATGTGGTAGGCGATGCGCTGCATGATCATCATGAGAGCCACGGTGTTCTTGCCGCCCTCAGGGATGATGATGTCGGCATAGCGCTTGGAGGGCTCCACGAACTGCTCATGCATGGGCTTGACGGTCTTCAGGTACTGCTCCATGACGGTGTCCAGGGTGCGGCCCCGCTCGGTGACGTCCCGGTGGATCCGGCGGAGGATGCGCACGTCGGCGTCGGTGTCCACAAAGAGCTTGATGTCCAGCAGGTCCCGGAGGGCCTTGTTGTCAAAGATGAGGATGCCCTCCACCAGGATTACCTTGTTGGGGGTGACCTCCCGGGTCTCCTCCCGGCGGTCGTGGACAGTGTAGTCGTAGATGGGGCAGTGGACGGTCTTGCCGGCCTTCAGGTCCTCCAGGTCCTGGATCATCCGGTCGGTGTCGAAGGCGGCGGGATGGTCGTAGTTCAGGCCCCGGCGTTCCTCCAGGGTCAGGTCGTGGTGCTCGGCGTAGTAGCTGTCGTGGGCCAGGACGCTGATGTCGGCCCCAAACTGCTGGGTGAGCCGTTCCACCAGGGTGGTCTTGCCGGAGCCGGTGCCCCCGGCGATGCCGATGATCAAAGGCTTCATGGGTATTCCTCCAATCTAAAGTGCGTTGGTTAGAAGGGAAGGCTCCCTTGTGCAAAGGGAGCTGGCACGGCGAAGCCGTGACTGAGGGATTGTGCGGCAGGAGCTTTGTATTTCACCCAAAGTTAAGGCGAATTCGCAGCGTGTTCCAGACAACCCCTCCGCCTCACATTCGTTCGGCACCTCCCCTTGCACAGGGGAGGCTGAGGCAGGTACAAAAACGAAGGTTACTCGTCGTCCTCGTTGTTCTTCTCGTTGAACTCGGTCAGCACCAGCTGGGGGTTGTGGTCAGAGACCCACTTGATGGACCAGAAGGAGGAGAAGAGCAGCAGCTTGTTGCCCTTGTAGTCCTCCACCAGCTTGGTGTCGTTGCCCAGGACCAGATCGGTCTCGTGGAACTCCTCGGGCTCCTTGATCCAGCGCAGGTACTCGTAGGGCAGGGTATCCATGCGGATCTCCACGTTGTACTCGCTGCGCAGGCGGTACTGGAACACGTCAAACTGCAGGGTGCCGACCACGCCCACGATGACCTCTTCCATGCCGGTGTAGGGGATCTTGAAGATCTGGATGGCACCCTCCAGGGCGATCTGCTCTGCGCCCTTCAGGAACTGCTTGCGCTTCATGGTGTCCACAGGGCGGACCCGGGCGAAGTGTTCGGGGGCGAAGGTGGGGATGGGGTCAAAGCGGAACTTCTTGCCGGGGGCGCACAGGGTGTCGCCGATGGAGAAGATGCCGGGGTCAAAGACGCCGATGATGTCGCCGGCGTAGGCCTCCTCGATGATCTCGCGCTCGGCAGCCATCAGCTGCTGGGGGCGGGACAGGCGGAGCTTCTTCTTGCCCTGGACGTGGAAAACTTCCTTGTCGGCGTCAAAGCGGCCGGAGCACACACGCATGAAGGCGATGCGGTCCCGGTGGGCCTTGTTCATGTTGGCCTGGATCTTAAAGACGAAGGCGGAGAAGTTGTCGTCCATGGAGTCGATCACATCGCCATGGGCGGTGCGGGACAGGGGCGGGGTGGTCATCCGCAGGAAGTCTTCCAGGAAGGGCTCGATACCGAAGGTGGTCAGAGCCGAGCCGAAGAAGACGGGGGAGAGCTTGCCGTGGCGAACACGGTCCAGGTCGAAGTCGGAGGAAGCGCCGTCCAGCAGCTCGATCTCGTCCAGCAGCTGGTCACGCTTGGCCTGGCCCAGCATGTCGATGAGGATGGGGTCATCCAGGTCGATCTGGGTGGTGCCGGACTTCTTGGCGTTGGTGTTGGAGGAGAAGTGGATGATCTCCTTCTTATTTCTGTCGTACACGCCCATGAACTCCTTGCCGGAGCCGATGGGCCAGTTGACGGGATAGGTCTCGATGCCCAGCTCCTTCTCCAGCTCTTCCATGAGCTCGAAGGGGTCACGGGTTTCACGGTCCATCTTGTTGACGAAGGTGAAGATGGGGATGTCACGCATGGCGCAGACCTTGAAGAGCTTCCGGGTCTGGGCCTCGACACCCTTGGCGCCGTCGATGACCATGACGGCGGAGTCGGCAGCCATCAGGGTGCGGTAGGTGTCTTCCGAGAAGTCCTGGTGGCCGGGGGTGTCCAGAATGTTGATGCAGAAGCCGTCATACTGGAACTGCAGGACGGAAGAGGTGACGGAGATGCCGCGCTGCTTTTCGATCTCCATCCAGTCGGAGACAGCGGCACGGGAGTTCTTCTTGCCCTTGACCTGACCGGCCTGGGCGATGGCCCCGCCGTAGAGCAGGAACTTTTCGGTCAGGGTGGTCTTACCGGCGTCGGGGTGGGAGATGATGGCGAAGGTTCTTCTTCTTTTGATTTCGGATTCGTATTTAGGCAAAGGAAATACCTCCTCTGGGAAAATTACATGATTTAACACATTATTTTATCATGAGAAGGAAAAAACCGCAAGGGCAAAGGATGGAGGGAGGGAAGAAAACCATCCTGTCCCCCTTTACTTTTTTCGTCTTTTCTCCCATAATAATACCAGAAATCGAGAGGAGCTGA
>JAFSFC010000054.1 GCA_017435425.1 Ruminiclostridium sp.
CTTCACTGTGAGAAAGCGGCTGCAAAGCTATGCCAAACAGACGATACTTTGTTTATGCAAAGTGTGCAGGAATAGACCTTCACTGAGGTTACATGACCTTTAGGTTCTCGTGCTTACGCGTTGGGGTTCGAGTCCCCATGCCCGCACCATAAAAGGACCGGTGAACGATTCGTTCACCGGTCCTTTTGTAGGAAGGGTCCCGCTGGGCGGAACCCTTCCCTTCATTTGTGCGCCAGCACAACTTCGTGGCGGCTTGCCGCCGCTTCGTATGCCCCGAAGGGGCATGGTTCATTTTCCTTCATCTTTCATTTCATCCATCCGTTTGCATTGCGGAATGCTGGCCGAAATGCTATACTCATCCTGAGGTGATAACATGGGTATTCTGGAATGTGCCAGCAGGGCATCTGTCTGGAAAGGGTTTGACTGCTACGCCCAGGAAAAGGTCCTGCGGCTGAATGAGATCGGGGAAGATATGTTCCGTGCAGAGGTGTCCGGCAGTGAGGACAATGTTTATGAGGTGGAACTAAACATCCGCCATCCGAGAAAGTCCAAGTGCAATTGCCCCCGGGCCAACGGGAAACGGGTGGTCTGCAAGCATATCGTGGCCACCTATTTCGTGGTTTGTCCCGAGGAAGGGGACCGGCTCATTGCAGAGACGATGGAGGCCCAGCGTGGCGAGGTGCAGCGGCAGGAAGAACTCTACCGCAAGGTGTACCGGAAAATTCAGAGCATGAGTCAGACCGAGCTGCAGGAGTCCCTTCTTGCTCTGCTGGAGTATGGGCCGGAATGGCAGTACGAACGGTTCATCCGGGAACATGGGTTGGAGGAGACGTAACGATGACATTTCCTGTATCTATCTGGCTGCTGTTGATTGTTGCTCTGGTCATCAGCTCCATCGGCTTTAAAAACTACGTCTGGTTCATCTCCCTGGGTTATGGCTTTTCCATTGCCGGGCTGGGCCTGCTGATGCTGGTCCTCTACCGGGGGAGCCTGACCCTGGGCACCGCCCTGTGCTGCCTGCTCTTCATGGCCTACGGCCTGCGCCTGGGCGGGTATCTGGCCTTTCGGGAATTCAAAAGCGCCACCTACAACCAGAACATGAAGGGGGAGATCAAGGACGGCAAGACCATCCCCTTTGGGGTCAAGTGTTCCATCTGGGTCACCTGCGCCGCCCTGTACGTCCTTCAGGTCCTGCCTGTGTTCTACCGGCTGGAAAACGGCGGCGGAACCAGCCTCTGGGTCTGGATCGGCGCTGCCGTGATGCTCCTCGGCATCCTCTTTGAGTCCGCCGCCGACCTGCAGAAGAACGCCGCCAAGAAGATCAACCCCCGGCGGTTCGTGGACACCGGTCTCTACCGCATCGTCCGCTGCCCCAACTACCTGGGTGAGCTCATCTTCTGGACGGGGGTCATCCTCTCCGGCATCGGGGGCCTGTCCGGGGTGGGCCAGTGGATCATGGCCCTCATCGGCTACGCCGGTATCGTCTTCGTCATGTTCAGCGGTGCCCGCCGGTTGGAGATCCGCCAGAACAAGAACTACGGGGCCGACCCGGAGTATCAGCAGTATGTGAAAACCGTGCCGATTATGATCCCCTTCGTCCCTCTCTACTCTGTGGAGAAGTACAAGTGGCTGGTTGCATAATCTTCTAAAATAAGCCCCATCAGAAAGGACAGCTTTCTGATGGGGCTTATTGCAATTTGAAAGGGAACTGAGGTTGTATAAGAAGCGAAGTTAGGTTTTCAAAGACCGATATATTTTTTTAGCTTCCTCTAAATCTGCACCAGGAATATATTTTTCGATGAATTCTGAAATGGAAATTTGACGAGATTGAATAATCAGGTCGATATATTCTTCTTTAGTAAATTCGCCTTGAGTCTCTTCGTTAATCAGCATAGCTAACGCGGCACGGCGATTGGGGGACATTTTCTCCCAGTTTTCCATAAAGGGCATTAAGAAGTTGTAGAACTTGTCAAGGGGCGAATTTGCATGTTTATTGGAATGTTCTTTTCCGTGTTTTGGATTTTGTTTAATATGCTGTTCGACTTCAAGGTCTAACACTTTTGCCAGGATGATATCTTGGTTTTCTGGGCTTAGAGTTGAAAACGAGGAGAGTAATTGTCGGAATTTTTCTATGTCAATATTCATAATTGTTGCCTCGAGAATTTAAATTTGAAAGAGGGTTAGTTGTAGTTTAGAAATTCATCAAATGTTAAGGCGGTCTTTTCGAGTAGTTTCATTCTTCGTAGAAGGTCTTTATCATCAGTGACTAATATACAGTCTTCGTGTATTGCGGTTGCTGCAATTAACGCATCATTTCTATTTGCTTTGCTTTCCTTGAGGATGTGCCAATATGATGGTTCAGGAGAGAATGAAAAACTTGAGAAATTTAGATGGTCAAATGTAAAAGGTGTTGGAACTAGAGTTGGTCTCAATTCGATTAGATTACGTAAATTGTTGTTGCGTATATCTTTTTTCTCGTCAGGGATAGCGAGGATTTCGGTAATTTGGATGGAGGAGACATAAAAATCATATTTTTGAAGGGTGTGCTTCAGAGTTGGGATATTATTTTGAAGTTTGTCGTATGCATTGGTATCAAACATAATCTTTGTTTTCATTGCTACAAACCTTCCCTTCTGAAGTGCTTTTATCGATAAGATTTGATATAGTTAGTACATCGCTTAAAGTCAAAAGCTGTATAGGTTTCCCGAGTGTAAAGTCATATACACCTTTAGTAAATCCGTTCTTTGAGATTAGAATTGCTTTGGAAAAATTTCCGCTTATCATTGTCCCATAAAGATCTCTTGCTACAGCCGGACCTACAGGTTTGCTATGAGCTTTGCACTGTACTGCAATTCGTTCCGTGCCGTGTGTCAAAATAATGTCAATGCCACCGTCACCACCGGCCTTACTGACGATTGTTGAATAACCTTGTTTTTGATAAAGAGAAGCAATGGCTTTTTCGAATTGATGGCCATCCATGCTATCCCAGTAAGTGAGAGAGTTCATTTTCTTCCAATATTCGTATGCTTTTACATGCTGGCTATATATGCTGAAGTTTTTTTCTAGTTCTGATTGTGGTGGTGAGAGATTTTCAATAAATGAAAAAATAACGATTCCAAGAACGGGACCAATGGCAAGCATAACTCCAAGTGCATATAAAAAAGATTTCAGAACAGGTTCCCCGTTATGCTTATACAGTAATGCTATAATTAAATAACATGCAAAAAGAGCCATACATCCGAGGAAGGCATATAAACGATCACATTTGTCTTTTCTTTTGGCGATTAGCTCTTCAACATTTTCTGGCAAATTAAAATCAGACAGTGAAGGGAGCTGTGTAACATATGGGACGCTTCCGTTAAATTCATTATATATCTTCTTTACAGAATAATATGGGTCATTTATGCGACTTCGGATTTCTTTCTCGATGTTTATTTTTTTTCTTGTTTTGATAACTTCCCATAAATGTGTCTCCTTGATTCTGTTTCCTGGACACCTGTTGAAATGAGTTGGTTACAGAATGATATACCGGCCCTCTTTCCGGGTGGGGGCCTTGGGGATCCGGGCGGGATGGCCGATGGTCATGACGGCCACCAGACTGCCCTTGCCTGGGGCGAACATGTCCCGCAGGAGGTCTCCCGTGCCGGTCTCGATGGGGGCGGTCATCCAGCAGCCTCCCAGGCCCCGGTCCACGGCGGCCAGGAGGATGTTCTCCATGGCGGCGGCGATGCTCTGGACGATGGTCTCGTCGGTCTTGGTGTAGTTGGGCTTGTGGCGGAAGGCCAGGATGCACACGGGGGCCTTGCCCAGGTTCCGGATGAAGGTCAGGCTCTCCTCGGCCACCTCGGGGTTGTTGGCAAAGCGGGTGCGGAGGTTATCCTCCAGATCGGTGGAGACCCCGTCCATTACCGACAGGAGCTTTTCCATCTGCTCCCGGCTTTGGATGGCCACGAAGTACCAGGGCTGGAAGTTTACCCCGGAGGGAGCCCACATGCCTAAGTCCAGGATGGCTTCCAGGTCCTCCCGAGAGACGGGCTGGTCGGTGTAGGAGCGGATGCTCCGGCGGGACAGAATGGCGTCTTTCAGTTCCATAGTGTGTTCCTTTCTTTAGTCGGTGGCGGGGTCCGGCCACCAGTAGTGCTTCAGGGATTGGGGCATCATTTCATACAGGGCGTCGGCGGCAGAGGATGGGTCGATGGCATAGCGCTGGGCCACCATGTTCCGGTACACGGCGCAGATGCCGTTGCAGAAGACGTCGGCCTGGAGCTCCTCCGCCGGGGTGAAGCCCTCTCCGTTCCGGTTGGCCCGGGTGATGGCCAGGGCGGTCTGGTAGGAGTACTCATAGATAAAGTTGCTGAAGGAATTGAAGCCCGTGGAGTCCAGGGCCCGCCGGAAGATTTTTAGGTTCTCCTGACCGTAGGCGAAGAGATGGTAGCACAGGTCCCGGTAGTTCTTGCTCCGCTCCGGGGAGACGTAGTAGTCCAGGACATATTTGTAGTTGGCGTTCATGACTTCGTACTTGTCCTTGAAGTACCGGTAGAAGGTGGACCGGCTCACCCGGGCCTCCTTCATGATCATGTCTACAGAGATCTTTTGGAAGTCGTGGTCGGCAATGAGACGGTTGAATGCCTCGGTGATGGCGTGCATGGTTCTGGGTACCATAGGGACCTCCTGACAGAGTGAAAAACAATTTTTGCCCATTGTATCATAATGGCACAAAACCGGCAATCTGTTTCAAGACGAAAAACCGGCCTGTCCCATAAAATAGAGGAAAAAGGGGGAGAGACCATGCATGAACTGGGGGTTCTGACCCACATTGTGAAGACCGTGACCCGGACCGCCCAGGCCCACAACATCCGGCAGGTGAAGCACATCACCCTGGAGGTGGGGGAGACCTCGGGCTACGTCCCTTACTATCTGCACAAGCTCTTCCCGGTGGCCGCCGACCAGCTTCCCCTGCTGGAGGGAGCGGAGCTGCGGCTGGAGACCGTCCCCGGCCGGGGGCTGGTCATTCGGGACATCGGATACTGAACCGAGAGGGATCGGATATGGAAGAACGTAAGAAACAGGCCAGCAATATTGACCAGGCGGGCAACGTCCTCTATCTGGACCAGGAGCGCCTGGACCGGAAAGAGGTGGGTTTTCCACCCTATCAAAATAAGCCCAACGGCCTGGGTATTTTCAACTGGCTGGTGGAGCACGTCCTCTACATGAATGACAAGCGGTGGCCTCTGGCCCTGAAGCTCTACCATATGTTCGTCCGGTTCTCCGTCTGGATGAAGGAGGGAGGTTGGAAGGCCAGGCTCTACAAGACGGGCATCAAGCTTTATCCGGACATGGAGCGCCAGACCAGCACCCTGGTGATGCCCCTGAACGTGGACGTCACCGACCAGGGAGAGAAGGTGGTGGTCCCTCTGGACCTCATCAAGGAGTCCCTGAAAAACGTCACTTACATCGCCGGCATGGACACCTGCCTCTGCCGGGAGGCCAACCAGTGCAAGGACTATCCCATGGATGTGGCCTGTCTGTTTCTGGGTGAGCCCGCCAAGACCGTGGTGAAGCACGGCCTGGGACGGTTCTTTACCTACGAGGAGGCCTGTGCCCGGGTGGATGAGGCCGCCCGTCATGGCCTTATGGGGCAGGCGGTGTGGATCGAGGTGGAGCAGATCCTGTGGGGGGTCCGGAACGACGAGATGGACCGCTTTTTGGAGATCTGCTTCTGCTGCCCCTGCTGCTGCATCGCCATGCGGCTGGCCCGGAACGCCACCCCTGCCGAGCGGCACCGGTTCCATCCCTCCGGGTGGACGGCCGTCCCCGACCGAACCAAATGCATCGGCTGCGGTGCCTGCAGCGAAGGGCCCCACGGCTGCCCGGTGGAGGCCATCTCCTACGATCACGGGGGCAAGGTGGTCATCGACCAGGAGCTCTGCGTGGGCTGCGGCATCTGTAAGAGCCGCTGTGAGGTGGGGGTCATCCAGATCAAGCAGACCATGCCCATGCGAAAGGATCTCCACGAATATTTCCTGAAGGACTACAACCTGGACATCAAGGTGTGGGAGGAAGACCATGGATGAACTGAAGATCATTGAACTCAAGGAGAGCGTCTTTGCCGACAACGATCGGGACGCCGCCCGGCTGCGGGCCCAGCTGAAGGGGGAGAAGACCTTCCTGCTGAACCTCATGTCCGCCCCCGGCTCCGGCAAGACCAGCACCCTTCTGGCCCTGGCCCGGGAGCTGCGGGGAGAGGTGCGGATGGCCGTCATGGAGGCCGACATCGACGCCACGGTGGATGCCCGGGCCATGCGGAACGCCGGGGTGGAGTCCATCCAGCTCCACACGGGGGGCATGTGCCACCTGGACGCCGACATGACCCGCCAGGGGCTCCGGGAGCTGGACACCGCCGATCTGGACCTGGTGGTCCTGGAGAATGTGGGCAACCTGGTCTGCCCGGCGGAGTTCGACACGGGTGCTGCCAAAAATATGACCATCCTGTCGGTGCCCGAGGGCCACGATAAGCCCCTGAAATACCCCCTCATGTACGAGACCTGCCAGCTGCTGGTCATCAACAAGATCGACGTGCTGCCCTACTTCGACTTCGACGTGGACCAGGCAGTGGAGTACGCCAGGATGCGCAACCCGGATATTGAGGTCATCGTCATCTCGGCCAAAACCGGGGAGGGCATCCCCAAACTGGCGGAGTGGATCCTGAAACAGGTCAAGGAATGGAATACGTAAAAAATCAGCACCCGGAAGGGTGCTGATTTTTGTTGGAATATAAGAGTATGGTTGGAATATAACCTAAACTCGCAAGAATAAAAGAGAGTGTTTGAAATCAGCTGTTCTGAACAGACTCCACGATGGCGTCGGCCAGGACTTCCAGCTCGGCAGCCTTGTCGGGGCCCATGGAGGAGGCCAGGCTCAGCCGTTCGTTGAGAACTTCACAGTTGCGCAGCTCCTCGTTGATGAACTTCTGCATCAGGTCGCCCGACTTGCAGGCCCAGGAGCCGTTTTCGATGAGGGCGAAGGTGCGGTTCTGGAGGTTCAGAGCCTTCATGTCCATCATGAAGTTGTGCATCACCGGGTAGATACCCAGGTTGTAGGTCACCGAGGCCAGCACGATGTGGCTGTACTTCCAGGCCTCGGAGATCAGGTAGGACACGTGGGTATTGGACACGTCGTACACCGACACGTTGGTGACCCCCTTCTCGCACAGCTTGGCGGCCAGGGCCTGGGCGGCAGCCTCGGTGTTGCCGTACATGGAGGCGTAGGCGATGAGCACGCCCTTTTCCTCGGGAATATAGCGGCTCCACTTGTCGTACTTGTCGATGAAGTAGCCAAAGTCCTTACGCCACACAGGGCCGTGGAGGGGGCAGATGAACTTGATCTGATCCAGCAGGGGGGCGGCCTTACCCAGCAGCATCTGGATGTGAGGGCCGAACTTGCCCACGATGTTCACCAGGTAGCGGCGGGCCTCGTCGATCCAGTCCCGGTCGAAGTTCACCTCGTCGGCAAAGAGCTTGCCATCCAGGGCGATAAAGGAACCGAAGGCGTCGGCGGAGAAGAGAGCGCCGTTGGTCACGTCCAGGGTGACCATGGCCTCGGGCCAGTGGACCATGGGGGCCGCCACGAAGGCCACGGTGTGGCCGCCGAAGCAGTGGGTGTCACCCTCGGCCACGATGCGGATGTCGTGGTTATCGGGGTGGAAGCCGAACTGGCGCATGAGCATGAAGCCCTTCTCGGTGGAGATGATCTTCACGTTGGGCCAGCGGATGAGGACCTGCTCGATGGAAGCGGCGTGGTCGGGCTCCAGGTGATTCACCACCAGCCAGTTGAGCTCACGGCCTTCCAGCAGGTGCTCCAGATTTTCCATCATCTGGCGGCAGACCGACCAGTCCACGGTGTCGAACAGGACGGTCTCCTCATCCAGAAGCAGGTAAGCATTATAGCTGACTCCCTTGGGAATCGGGTGAATATTTTCAAACAGGGTGGTGCGGTGGTCGTTGGCGCCAACCCAGTACAGATCGTCAGTCACTTTACGAACACAATACATAATTCGTGCCTCCTTTCAGGTTTTCACGGGTTCAGCCTTCAATGAACTGGTCCTTGCCCTCGGAGCATTCGGGGCAGACCCAGTCTGCAGGCAGGTGTTCAAACAGGGTGCCGGGCGGGACCTCGCTGTCCTCGTCACCCAGATCGGGGTTATACAGGTAGCCGCAGCCGCTGCACACATAGCTCTTGCCGATGGGAGTGGGCTTGGGGGGCTTGGGCCGCTTCATCTTCACCATGGGGGGTGCCGGTTCCTTTTCGGCGGTGCCGCCCAGGGCCTCGATGAGCAGGGGGATGATCTCCATCATGTCCCCCACGATGCCGTAGTCGCAGTTCTTGAAGATGGGGGCGTTGCCATTCTTGTTGATGGCCACGATGGTGGAGGCATCCTTGATGCCCTTCAGGTGCTGGGAGGCGCCGGAGATGCCGCAGGCAATGTAGAGGTTGCCCAGGAACTTCTGGCCGGACATGCCCACATAGCGGTTCAGGGGCAGATACTGGAGGGTCTCAGCCACGGGACGGGAGGAGCCGATGGCAGCGCCTGCTGCCCTGGCCAGGTCCTCGATGAGGGCCATGTTGGCCTTGTCGCCCACGCCCTTACCCACAGAGACCACACGCTCTGCCTGGGAGATGGGGGTGTCCATGGGGATGCCCACGGAGAAGTCGTAGCCGTCCTTCTTCAGGGCTGCCACCAGGTCAGCCACCTTCTGGGCGGTGTCGCCATCCCGGAAGATCTGCTTCTTGCGGATGCCGGTGATGGGAGCGGGTTTCTTTCCGACAGAGCGGCCGCCGGACTCATTGCCCTTGGTGAGCTTGCCCAGCAGGTAGGAGGCAATGACCACCCGCTGGATCTCGTTGGTACCCTCGTAGATGGTGGTGATCTTGGCGTCGCGGTAAGCCCGCTCCACGTGCATACCCTTCAGGAAGCCGGTGCCGCCGAAGATCTGGAGGGCGTCGTTGCAGACCTCCAGGGCGATGTCGGAGGCGTACATCTTGGCCATGGCAGCTTCCATGGCGTAGGGAGCATGGGCCTCCTTCAGCTCGGCGGCGGAGTAGACCAGAAGCCGGGCACAGCGGAGCTTGGTGGCCATGTCGGCCAGTTTGAAGGACACGCCCTGGTTCACACCGATGGGCTTGCCGAACTGCTGACGCTCCTTGGCGTAGGCCAGCGCTTCCTCGTAGGCGCCCTGGGCGATGCCCAGTGCCTGAGCACCAATGCCGATGCGGCCGCCATCCAGGGTGGCCATGGCGATCTTGAAGCCTTCGCCCTCCTTGCCCAGCAGATTCTCCTTGGGGACCTTCACATCGTTGAAGATGAGCTCAGCGGTGGTGGAGGAGCGGATGCCCAGCTTGTCGTAATGGTCGCCGTACTCAAACCCGGGCCAGCCCTTTTCCACGATGAAGGCCGAGATGCCCCGGGTGCCGATGTCGGGGGTGGTGACGGCAAAGACCACATAGGTGTCTGCCTTGGGGGCGTTGGTGATGAATATCTTGCCGCCGTTGAGGAGATAGTGGTCGCCCTTGTCCACGGCGGTGGTCTCGGTGCCGCCGGAGTCGGAGCCTGCGTTGGGCTCAGTCAGGCCGAAGGCGCCGATCTTCTCGCCCTTGGCCAGGGGGACCAGATACTTCTGCTTCTGCTCCTCATTGCCGAAGGCGTAGATGGGCCAGGTGCCCAGAGAGGTGTGGGCGGAGAGGATGACGCCTGCGCCGCCGTCCACCCGGGCCAGCTCTTCCACGGCGATGGCGTAGCTCAGGGCGTCGCCCCCCATGCCGCCGTATTCCACGGGGAAGGGGATGCCCATCCAGCCCAGCTCGCCCAGCTTTTTCACGGCCTCGGTGGGGAACTCGTTGTTCTGGTCCAGCATGAATGCGATGGGTTTGATCTCTTCTTCTGCAAAGGCGCGGATCCGGGAGCGGAGCTCCTCGTGGGCCTGGGTGGTCTGAAACAGCATAGGGTTACCTCCTTAAAGAATGTCTATACTTGATGAATTTTGTCCAATATTAGGGTAAAAAAGAGTCATCTCCCGGTGAGGATGTTCTGCAGGGAATGGCTCCGCAGCTGGTCGGTCAGGGTCTTCTGAATGGCCAGCAGCTGGGGATGGACCGAGCAGCCGCCCCTTTCCCGGCGGGGGCAGGTGAAGTCCGGGTCCATGCAGGCGTTGACTTCGTAGCCCCCCTCTATGATGGAGAGGAGGTCGTACAGGGAGACGGTTTCCAGGTCTCGGTTCAGGCGGCAGCCGCCGTCCACGCCTCGGGTGATGGCAAGGAGCCCGCCCTTGGCCAGCTTCTTGGTGATCTTATATGCGAACTGCTGGGGGATGAATTCCTTTTGGGAGATCTCGCCCACGGAGCGTCGCTCCCCGTCCAGCAGGTTCTGCAGGATCCGCAGGGCGTAATCGGTTTCCCGGGTAATGAGCACGACTGTCACCTCCTTTTTCTTGATGGTGCCATTCTAACAAAGTGGATGAAGTTTGTCAAGTATTAGAGGAAATATTTTCTCACAGTTTTTGTTGCAAAGGATAGAGCCGGTCCCAGGACCGGCTCCATTGGAAAGATTGTTTAAATTTTTGCATGTTCTTTCTTAGTGTTTTCAAATTTGGATGTGAGCACGTTGTAGACCATGATGCTGATAAACACGATGGCGCCGCCCAGAAGGGCCAGGCCGGAGAGGGACTCGCCCACCACGATGGCCACCAGCACGGGGTTCAGGATGGGCTCGATGCCGGAGACCAGAGAGGCCGACACAGGAGGGGCCGTGCGGATGCCGGTGGTGAAGCAGATGTAGGCCAGGCCCAGCTGGAAGATACCCATCAGGATGGCGCACAGGACGATCTGTCCGGAGTATTCCGTCTCTTTTGCCACCGAGGGCAGACCGATGAGGACGCACATGGCGTGGCCCAGAATGGTGGAGTAGAGGGGGTCGCCCCCGGGGATCTTATTCATCAGGAAGACCCAGGCGTAGCCAATACCGGAAATGAGGGCCACGAAGTTGCCCAGGAGGTTCCCGGCGGAGAGGCCGTCCAGGAAGAAGCAGGCGATGCCCCCAAAGACCACCAGGCAGGTGATGATGTCCAGCTTTTTGGGTTTTTCGTGGAAGAAGGCCCACAGGAAAAGGATCACAAAGACCGGGCAGGTAAACTGGATGAGGATGGTGTTGGCGGCGGTGGTGAGCTTGTTGGCCAGAGCATAGCTGGAGACCGTCAGGCACATGGCGGCGGCTCCCGCCCAGACGCCGGGGGTGAGCTTCAATTCATGATGGGTGAGCTTGGCGAAAAGGAGCAGCATACACACCGAGATGCCGCACCGCCAGGAATTGATGGTAAGGGCCTGCCAGGGGATGACCTTGATGAGCAGACCGCCCAGGCTGAAGAGGACCGAGGCCACAAAGATCAGTACCAGACCTTTCCTCTGTTCCATGGGGAATCCCTCCTTGCAATAGAAATGGTTTGTGGTAGAATATTACCACAGAGATTGGGGGAATACATCGAAAAATCCCACGATATCCTTGACTTATCCTACAATGGGGGATGGATATGGATCGCATTTTACACAAGCTGGACCCGGCACTCATGGAGCGGGAGACCCTCACCTCGGCAGAGTTCCCTATTTTCTTTACAGAGGACTGTCTGGACGAGGGCGATCGAGGGGGTATGGAGTGGCGCTGGCACCCAGACCTGGAATTCAACGTAGTTCTCAAGGGGACCATGGAGGTCTATCTGGATGATGTCTGCCTGAAGCTGTCCGCTGGGCAGGGGATTTTGAAGAACAGTAACCTACTCCATCGGTCGGTCATTGCGCCGGGATGCCGGCAGGCAGAGATGTTCAACATCACCATGGGGGCGGAATTCATTGCCCCGGCCCAGAGCCTGCTCTACCAGAAATACATGGCCCCCATCCAGGGAAACCACCGCCTGCGCTTTCTGCCTCTGTACCCGGAGATCCCCTGGCAGGGGGAGATTTTGGACCTCCTCCTCCAGGTGCGGAAGGGGAATCTCCGGCGGGAGGGGGCCTATGAGCTGCACATCCACGAGCTTATGTGCACCGTCTGGCGAGTCCTGGCAGAGCACGCCGGAGAACTTTCCCAGGAGAATCTTTCTCCTCCGTCCTTTACGGATGAGGTCCGCATCAAGCAGATGCTGGCCTGCATCCACAGCCGCTACCAGGAAAAGCTGACCCTGGGAGACATCGCCGCGGCGGCCCACGTCAGCGAGAACACCTGCCGGACCTGTTTCCGGGCCATGGTCCACCGGTCCCCCACGGAGTACCTGACGGAGTTCCGCCTCCAGCAGGCCATCCGGCTCCTGCGGTCCACCGACCTGACCGCCCAGGAGGTGGCCCTTCAGTGCGGCTTCGGGGACAGCAGCTACTTCAGCCGCCTTTTCCGCCAGCGGATGGGGATGACACCCCTTCAATACAGGCAGGATACATGAGAAAGGCTCCTCTTTGTCGGGGGTTCATAACACAGGGAAAGCCGACCTATGGTTTCGATCATAGGTCGGCTTTTTTGATGCATTGGCGCGCTGCGACACGCACCGCACGATATGTATGAACGTGTATAGAAGTGTGTTACAGTTCGTAAATTGGAATAGGTTAGTCGGTCAATGTAAGTCGGATTTGATATACATTCTCACTGCCTTCCAAGTCCGTAGTTTTTAGTTCAAACCATAGGGCTTCTTTCAATTCGTTAATGTTCTTTACCTTATTACTGATAATGATTCCTTTCCCAGATGCTTTGCCAAGGTCGCCATCAACCTTGACCGAGCCACCAGTTTGGTCAATTACACTATTGGATAGAATGGTTCTTTGCTCTCCGTCTGTGAGTGTATAAAAAGTGGTGGAGTAGGCAGCAACTGATTCAAACACGCCAGATTGAGTGATTTGCAAATCGCCACCATCGAACACTTCTTCTGTATCGCTCAAAACAATTGACCCATTTGAGATTGCAAAGTATTCGTGCTCGCCGTGAAAGGAATATGTTGTAATTAACTCTTGTTCTGCATTGCTACAAGCAATCAAGGGTAGCATACAGGCAAATACAAAAGCCATTGCTATCAGCCTTTTCATATAATCACACTCCTTTGTCAACTTCAAGGTTGGTTCACTGATTTTATGCTATCATACTTTAGTCAAATACACAAGGAACAGGCACAGCAGTGTGAGCTGCTGTGCCTGTTCCTTGTTTTATGAGGACTGCCCTTTCTGATGAGGGGGGTTAGAACTTGGGCAGCTTGTCGAAGCTGGCCTGGAGGTCTTCGTCGGTGGGGATGTAGTCGCTCATCTCGCCGTTGTGGAACTTCTCATAGGCCACCAGGTCGAAGTAGCCGGTGCCGGTGAGGCCGAAGACGATGGTCTTTTCCTCTCCGGTCTCTCTGCACTGGATGGCCTCGTCTATGGCCACCTTGATGGCGTGGGAGCTCTCGGGCGCAGGGAGGATGCCCTCCACCCGGGCGAAGGTTTCGGCGGCCTGGAAGACCTCGGTCTGGGGAACGGCCACGGCCTCCATGAGGCCGTCGGCGTAGAGCTGGGACAGGGTGGAGCTCATGCCGTGATAGCGCAGGCCGCCTGCGTGGTTGGGGGCGGGAATGAACCCGCTGCCCAGGGTGTACATCTTGGCCAGGGGGCAGACCATGCCGGTGTCGCAGAAGTCATAGGCGTACTTGCCCCGGGTGAAGCTGGGGCAGGAGGCGGGTTCCACGGCGATGATGCGGTAGTCGGCCTCACCCCGGAGCTTCTCACCCATGAAGGGGGCGATGAGGCCGCCCAGGTTGGAGCCGCCGCCGGCGCAGCCGATGATCATGTCGGGCTGGATGCCGTACTTATCCAGAGCGGCCTTGGTTTCCAGGCCGATGATGGACTGATGGAGGAGGACCTGGTTCAGGACGGAGCCCAGCACGTAGCGGTAGCCCTCGGTGGAGGTGGCCACCTCTACCGCCTCCGAGATGGCGCAGCCCAGGCTGCCGGTGGTGCCGGGATGCTCAGCCAGGATCTTCCGGCCCACCTGGGTCTCCAGGGAGGGAGAGGGGGTTACGGAGGCGCCATAGGTCCGCATGACCTCCCGGCGGAAGGGTTTCTGCTCATAGGAGACCTTGACCATGTAGACCTTGCAGTCCAGATCAAAGTAGGAGCAGGCCATGGACAAGGCAGTGCCCCACTGACCGGCACCGGTCTCGGTGGTGACCCCCTTCAGGCCCTGCTGCTTGGCGTAGTAGGCCTGGGCGATGGCGGAGTTCAGCTTGTGGCTGCCGGAGGTGTTGTTGCCCTCGAACTTGTAGTAGATCTTGGCGGGGGTCTGGAGCTTCTGCTCCAGGCAGTAGGCCCGGACCAGGGGGGAGGGACGGTACATCTTATAGAAATCCTGGATCTCCTGGGGGATGGGGAAGTAAGGAGTGGTCTCGTCCAGCTCCTGGCGGACCAGCTCCTCACAGAAGACGCCGGAGAGCTCCTGGGCAGTCATGGGGGCGTGGGTCCCGGGGTTCAGAAGGGGAGCGGGCTTGTTCTTCATGTCGGCCCGCAGGTTGTACCATGCCTTGGGCAGTTCGGATTCGTTCAGATAGATCTTGTAAGGGATGTTGTTTGCAGACATGATGCAGTCTCCTTTCTATTTTTCGGGACAAAAACAAAAAATCCTGTCCCAAAGCAATCTTCTTTGCTGGGACAGGATGAAACGATCCTGCGGTGCCACCCGGCTTGACGTGCCCAAAGACACGCCCACTCAACGCGTACCAACATACGCTGACTTTTGATAACGGAGGGTCCAACTCCGTCTCCCATACTGGGGCTTTTGGGGCCTGTTCTGGTCGCCCTCGGAAGTCCATTGGGCCTTCAGTGTTCCGCCGCACTCCCACCATCTGCGGCTCTCTGAAGAAACACGGAGAAAGCTTACTCACTCTTCCTCACCGGTTTGATGTGGTTATTGTATGCCTGCAAACGGCAGATGTCAAGGGCTTTGGATGAAAAAGTTCACTGGATTTATATAAAAATATTTCCGGCGAAACCATCAAAAAACGAGAGGCAAGCGGATGCTCACCTCTCGATGGTTACTTATACAGCCGGATGACGGCTTTTGTGTCGCTGAGGTCCTGGGACTTGATGGTGACATACCGGCTGTCCTCGGTCTCGGTGTAGAGGCAGACCACGGTCTCTCCTGCCACGATGGCCTGCTTGTAGGCGATCTCAAACTCACATGCCTCCGGCTGGTCCCAGATTTCCTCCGGCAGGACCAGGCTGGCCAGGTCCAGATAGTTCACGTTGTTCATGTGGCGGTTGGCGTCCATGAAGAACCGGGGGATGGGGACCTCCAGCCGGGCCAGTTCCCCTTCCGGTTCCCGGAGCTTTCCCAGGCGGAGGGCCCCGAAGAGGGTCCGGTCAGGCTCGCTGCCGTAGCTGTCGTTGAAGTGGGCGGGGATGCGCTCGGGCTTTCCCGTCTCAATGTTGATGTGGCCCCAGTTGGACAGGGCGGTGACCGCCAGCTCCCCGGTCTCGTCGTAGAGGGCGAACTCACGGGAGGCAGTGACTCCCCGCGTCTCCCGGCTCCAGGTCTCCACCCGGACCCGTTCCTCGTGGCGGGGCCGCTTGTGGACCTTCACATGGTAGGCCGTCAGGAACCACCGGGCAGGGGAAGTCCCCAGGCCGTTGCCCACGGCAGAGCCGTGCATGGAGGCGGCGTTCTCGAAATATTTCAGGATGGATGTGTTGGACAGGCCCAGCTCCCTGTTGATATCGCTGTAGCCCACATAGAATGATTCGGTGAATACCATGGAAGGGTCTCCTTTGGGAATAAAAATACTATAATAATATACCACAGGAGAGCCGATGGGACAATGGACGGTTTGCCCCCATTGACAGGATGAGGAAATTATAGTATGATAAGTTGCAAATCATTCATAGACCTATGAATGATTATTCATGCAAGAACTGGCGCTGCCCAGGGCTTACATTGACAAACGAGAAAAACATGGTATGATACTATTGTTACCGTTTTTTCCACATCAATGTTAAGGAGGAACTACGATGGCAAAGAAGTTTTCTATGGGCGCACTGATCGCCGTGGGCGCAGCAGCAGCCGCAATCGGCGGCGGTGTGGCAGCCTACCTGAACCGTGAGACCCTCAAGCAGGTGGTCAACGACATCTCCGAAAAGATCGCCGCCAACAAGGAAGAGGACGATTTTGTCCTGGAATTTGAGGAAGAGCCTGTTGTCCACGCAACCGATAAGGCAGCCGAAGAGAGCGACTTCGTGGATGTTGAAGGGGAAGCTGAGGCAGAACCCGAGACCCCCGTTGAGGAGCCCGAAGCACCTGCTGCCGAGGAGGCAGTGGAAGCCTGAATCCAATGAGAAAACCTCTGTCCCCTGCCCCCTCCGGGCAGGGGACAGCATTCCCCCAAGAGGAAAAAACGGAGGCGCAAGACCCCATGCAGATCACCATCAAGCCGGCCTACCGGGAACGGAAGGCCATTCAGGAACTTTTATTTGAATATACCGACATGGTGGTGGCCGAGGACCCCAGATATGCCGATTTCCTGGAACTCCAGCGGTTCGAGTCCGAGGTGGCCCACCCGGAGAAGAAGTATGGCCGACCCGGCTGCCGCCTGTATCTGGTGGAAGCCGACGGCGCCCCCGCCGGGTGCATCGCCATGCAGAAGCTGGACGAGGAGCGGTGCGAGATGAAGCGGCTCTACATCCGCCCGGCCTTCCGGGGCAGGGGCATCGCCCGCCGCCTGGTGGAACGGCTTCTGGCCGACGCCCGGAAGGACGGCTACGAGGCCATGGTGCTGGACACCTTCCCCTTCCTGTGGCAGGCGGTGAGCCTGTACCGGGACCTGGGCTTCTATGAGATCCCCAGCTACAACTACAGTCCCCTGGATTCCACCATTTATATGAGAAAAGATCTATGCCCAGCATAAAATCAGCCTTCCTCAGACGAGGAAGGCTTTTGTTTATTCCTGTGGAACCTGCAGCTGCCAGAAGGCTACGGCACTGGCGGCGGCTACGTTCAGGGAGTCCACTCCGTGGGTCATGGGGATGCGGACGGTGAAGTCGCAGTCGGCGATGGTCCCCTGGGCCAGGCCGTCCCCCTCGGTGCCCAGGATGATGGCCAGCTTTTCGCAGTCCTGGAGCCTGGGGTCCCGGATGCTGATGGAGTCATCGCTGAGGGCCATGGCGGCGGTGCGGAAGCCCATGGCTTTCAGCCGGTCCAGACCGGGCTGGGGCCAGTGGTCGTCCTCGCTCCCCAGGAAGGTCCAGGGGACCTGGAAGACCGTGCCCATGCTCACCCGGATGGCCCGGCGGTAGAGGGGGTTGCTGCAGGCGGGGGTCAGCAGGACAGCGTCCATCCCCAGGGCGGCGGCGGAACGGAAGATGGCCCCCACGTTGGTGGGGTTCATGACGTTTTCCAGGATGGCGATGCGCCGGGCGTCTTTGCAGACCTCCTCCACCGTGGGGAGCTTGGGCCGCTTCATGGCGCACAGGACCCCTCGGGTCAGCTTGAAGCCGGTGAGCTGGGTGAGGACGTCAAAGGGGGCGGTGTACACGGGGATCTCCCCGCACCGGGCGATGACCTCCCTGGCCTGGCCCTCGATGTGCTTGTCCTCCACCAGGATGGAGACCGGCTGATACCCGGCGTTCAGGGCCCGCTCCACCACCTTGGGGCTTTCGGCGATGAAGAGGGCGTTGTCCGGGTCCTCCCGGTTGAGGAGCTGATTTTCTGTGAGCCGGGCGTAAACGTCCAGGGCGGGGTCGTTGAAATCGGTGATCTCGATGATATTCGGCATAGTAAAACCTCCCAGTGGGTTTCCTCCATTATGGAGACTTCCCAGGTCCTTGTCAATGTGGTATGATGGAAATAGTAAAGAAAAAGGAGAGGGAACCATGGCAATCAAAAATGAACCCAAGATCAAAAACGGCCTCATCGTGGCCATCCGGGAGCAGCTGGAGCACCGGGCACTGTGGATGTACCTTCTGTGCGACGAGGCAAAGAAGAAGGGCCTGCCGCCCGAGGAGTACGCCCCTGCCGCCATCCGTCGGTGCGGCCTGTTCCAGGGGGCCAACCTGCGGAAGAAGGCCGGGGGAGGGTCCTCCCTGAAGGGCCTGAAGAAGACCCTGTTCACCAAGCCCGCCCAGTGGGTCTTTGAGATGAAGGTCCTCCGGTGCGACGACGACCACCTGGACATCGACTTCCACTACTGCCCCCTGGTGAAGGCCTGGCAGAAGCAGGGCTGCAGCGACGAGGAGATCCAGCTGCTGTGCGACCACGCCATGTGCGGGGACCGAGGCATCGCCGAGAGCTTCGGCTGTGAACTGGACCTGCCGGCCACCATTGCAAATGGGGATGATTGCTGTAAGATTCGGTTTGTAAGGAGATAAAAGAAAAAGGACCTGTAATCATAGGATTACAGGTCCTTGGTTTGTTACTTCCAGATGAGTAATGCATAATCTGCGAATAAATGTTGACGAGTTTCGATTTCGGCTGGAGTCCAAACAGAATTGTTTGCAATTTCTTTGTTTGGATCAATTTTGGAGGTTAAATATCTTGGTTTTTTAGTGTCGAAGTCTTTGTTAGAAATAGATCGATTGATGGGGCCACTCAAAAGAGCAAGATTACCTAATCGCCAAAGATATTCTTCGTGAATATCGTCGGAAACCATCCAAATGGAGTTATCCTCAGGCATAATATGTTCTATATGGACGTCAGTGTTGTCGATGTTTATTTCGTTAGTACGATCTAAGTGCTTATGAATCTTACGAAGGATGTATCGAATGGTTTCCTTGGTTGATTTTGATCCGCTCCAAATACAGAAAGCGTCATGAAACTCTTTGTCGCCAACCATTTCTGTTTTAATACGGTCAACAATTAGGTCAACTGTGTCTAATGTTCCGTCATATATTTCTTTTGCAATAGTCGCAAAAATAACCTCGGATTTGTTTGCAACTTTTCCGCAAATAGTGAAATTTCGAAAAATATATGTCTCGATAGACTGAATGACAGTTCGAATATCTGCCTCGGTAAAGGGGGTTGGGGCTTGGCGGATAGCAAGGACAATGGGGTAAAAAGAACTGGCTTTCAGTGTTTTTAATGCAACCAAGCTGTTGATCAAATAATTGTCTGAAAAATCAACATTGTCAGACGGAGTTGTTATGTCATGGTAACACTGAGCGTGGGCAGCAAGATTTTTCAGCAATTCTTTACTTGCTCTTGGACTAGAGATGCGTTTGCTAATACTGCGGTAAAGATCTTTTTCGCGAGTAAAGTTGTTGGTAGCATTCCAAAAGTGGCGAATGTACTTGGTGGGGTCTGCACGATCTAGGGCGTTGATCATAGAATTCCATTGAGATTGTGCTTGAGAGATATCCTTGGATTGACTAAATACAAAGTTTTTTAAGAGATCGGCAGTTTCGAGATCCTTGCCTCTAGCATTCAATGTTTCAAAAATGACAAAGGCTTCGTCTAACTTTGTTGCTTCTAAGTATAGAACATTAAAACGCTTGGTGAAAGTGTTGTAGTATTCATCTAAAACATCTAGTTTGTCTTCATCATCAGATGCGGCGTCTAATTGAATGTTTAGCTTCTCAAAAAAATACACGTATGCTTTTCGAAGTCGCTCGTGGGATTTTTTCTTTACTTTTTTTGTGTTGTCGGGGAGGCCTAGTTGGATTTTGTCTCTAAAATAATCACAATCTAATTCGCCTAAATGTAAGTGCAACTGATTGTCCGAAGGGGACAAGTAACGACCGATGTGGATGCTGGCAATATCAGATTTTTTGTAATCAGCACGGGGCAAATTAGTGCTTTTATAAAGATCATCGTACAAGTGTTGCAGTGTCCTCATAAAGATTGTAGAAGTAATTGTGCGTTGCTGTCCATCGATTATATATTTTTTCTTGCTACTTTCATCATTATGGATAACGATCTGACCAAAGAAATGATCAGCACTGTCACTAGATTCCTTTGTAGTATTGAGATCATCCCAAAAATCACTTAATTCAGCATCTTCCCAGGAGTATTCCCGCTGATAATTGGGGATGTAATAAGTATTGCCGAGGAAAGTGTTCATGGTTTGAATAGCGCAGTTTTGTAAAGCCATGGTAGTCCTCCTTTGTCTGTATACGTATATGCTAACATATTATTAAAGGAAACTCAATATTATTAGCGGTTTTGGCCTGTAGAGGGACACAGTGGCGATGAAAACCGAGCACCTGCCGTGGCAGGTGCTCTTCGTTTCTTACAGCTCAATAAAATTAGTAGACCGGGAGGTAGTCGCAGGAGGAGCGGGGTCCAGCTGGCGGTCAGCGATCCCCAAAATCTTCTCCGGCTGGATCCAGGGTCTGCCCTGGATGCAGCTGGTCTCCTCGTGGGTCAGGTAGCCCTTGTAGGCGGTGAGGCTCCGGCGGATGAAGCCGTCCCGGACGCAGGCCTCCTCCAGGCCGTTGTTCAGGATGTTCAGCAGCATGGGCAGGGTCTCGGCGGCCAGGGCCACAGAGGTGGAGTGGGCCACGGCACCGGGGATGTTGCTGACGCAGTAGTGGACCACGCCGTTGACCACATAGCGGGGGTTGTCGTGGTGGGTCTCATGGCTGGACTCGATGGCGCCGGGGTCGTCGTTGGAGATGTCCACCAGGACGGAGCCGGGCTCCATGAGCTTGAGCATTTCCTTGTCGATGAGGAAGTCCTTGCGCTGCTTGGGCCACTTGACGCAGTTGATGACCATGTCCATCTGGTCCAGCACGGAGGTGATGGTCTCCTTGGTGCAGAACATGGTGTTGATCTGGTTGTGATAGCGCTCGCCCAGGGTCTTCAGGACGCCGATGTTGATGTCCATGACGGTGCAGTTGGCTCCCAGGGCGTGGAGGACGGACAGAGCCCCCTGGCCCACGATGCCGCCGCCCAGGATGAGGACGTTCATGCCGGGGGCACCGGCGAAGCCGCCCACGAACTTTCCCTTGCCGCCGTTGATGGTCAGCATGGACTCCAGACCGAAGAGGGCACCCTGCTTGCCGGCGGCCTCGCAGTTGGGGGAGCCGTAGCGGTGGCTGTCCTCGGCGGTGATGGCGATGCACTTGCTGTCCAGGATGGCCTGGACCTCCTCGGGGTGTCCGGCGGGGTGGACGCAGCAGTAGATCATGAGGCCTTCCCGCAGGTAGTGGAATTCGGAGGGTTCGATCTCCTTGACCTTGGCGATAAACTCGCAGGTGGTCCAGATTTCCTCGGCGGTGTCCACCAGGATGGCCCCGGCCTTTTCATAGGCGGCGTTGGCAAAGCCAGCCCCCAGACCGGCGTCCTTCTGGACCTTGACGGTGTGACCGGCGGCCACGATGGAGGCGATCTCCACGGGGGTGCAGATGACCCGGCTCTCGCCCTCCTTGATGTCTTTCAGCATACCGAATACCATACGAATTCCTCCTATAGGTTCCGGGGCAGGGCCCCGGTGCAGTTTGACACGAATCTTGTCATATATTATAAAGAGAATCTATGGTGTTGTAAAGGTCTTCTTCCTGATTCGCCGAGCGGAGAATCCACCATTGAACTTTATGCATGTATTTGAAAGATTTCTCTTGCTTATTGGCGAAAAATAGTATAAATTATCATAGTTCGTATTTTTGTGTAAATAGATTGAAAAAGGTGCATACATGAAACTATGGAAAGACCCCCGCTTTTGTAAATTCCTCATCCCCTCGATGATCGGTGCCTTTCTTTTCGTGATCCCCATCAACCAGGGCGGCAACCTGACCATCCCCATTGCTGTGGCGGCCAACAAGCTGCTGGACCTCATGGGGGACCACACCCTGACCATCATCTGGGCGCTGATCTCCATCAGCGCCATCCTGACCCTCCTGCACAGAGCCTTTGGCCTTCCGTTCCTGAAGAAGAACCCCAAGATGGATGCCCTCTTTGGGGTAAAAGGATTTTGGTTCTGGATCCGCATGATCGGCTTCCTCTTCGCCAACATGATCTTCTTTGGCCTTGGTCCCGACTTCATCATCGGCGACCTCACCGGCGGCCTGGTCATCAACGACCTGATCCCCATCCTGGTGTGTGTCTTCCTGCTGGCAGGCCTCCTGCTGGCCCTGCTGCTGAACTATGGTCTGCTGGACTTTTTCGGCGCTCTGCTGATCAAGATCATGCGCCCGGTCTTCAATCTGCCCGGCCGAAGCGCCCTGGACTGCGTGGCATCCTGGCTGGGTGACGGCTCCATCGGTGTTCTGCTCACCAGTAAGCAGTATGAGGAGGGCTTTTACTCCCGCCGGGAGGCCACCGTCATTGCCACCACCTTCTCTGCCGTCAGTATCACCTTCAGCCTGGTGGTCATCAGCCAGGTGGGGCTGGAGCATATGTTCCTTCCCTTCTATCTGGTCGTGACCTTGGCGGGCATTGTGGCGGCCATCATCGTCCCCAAGCTGCCCCCTCTGTCCCGGATCCCCGACACCTACAACACCGAAGTTCCCCACCGGGAGGATATCCCCAATGGCATGACCCCTGCTCAGTACGGTCTGGAGCTGGCCCTGAACAAGGCAGGGAAGGCACCCAGCCTCAAGGCCTTTTTCAAAGAGGGCTTTGAAAATGTGTTCGAGATGTGGTTCGGCACCCTGCCGGTGATTCTGGCCATGGGTACCCTGGCCCTGATCGTGGCAGAGTTCACCCCTGTGTTCAAGATCCTGGGCATGCCTTTCATCCCTGTCTATGAGCTGCTGCAGCTGCCCGAGGCCCAGCTGGCCAGCCAGACGGTCATTGTGGGCTTTGCAGATATGTTCCTGCCCAGCGTCATTGCCAGCTCCATTGAGAGCGAGATCACTCGGTTCGTGGTGGCGGCCACCAGCGTGACCCAGCTGATCTATATGTCCGAGATCGGCAGCATCATCATGGGCAGTAAGATCCCCGTTTCTCTCCCCAAGCTGTTCATCATCTTCCTGGAGAGAACCATCGTCACCCTGCCGGTGGTGGCCCTCCTTGCCCATTTGATTTTCTAAGTAAAACGAAGAAAAACCGCCGTTTCCGGCGGTTTTTCTTTTTGCTTTCCTATTTGATTCAGGATCGGTTACTCCACCGAGATCAGCTCAATGTGGAAGTTCAGCTCCTTGTCTGCCATTTCGTGGTTGGCGTCAAAGGTGATGGTGGACTCGTCACGGGCGGCCACTCGAACCTGCACGGGCTGACCGTTGGCGCCATACAGCATAGCATGCTCGCCCACCTGCAGATCTTCACAGCCGGGCAGCTGGCTGATCTCCACCGTCAGGATGGCACGGGGATCGGAATAGCCGTAAGCCTGGTCGGGGGTCAGATGGATGTCGATGCTCTGGCCCACTTCCATGGTGGCCACGGCTTCATCATAGCCGCGGATCATCATGCCCACGCCGCAGATGAACTCCAGAGGCTCACCCCGCTCATAGGAAGAGTCAAAGACGGTGCCGTCGTTCAGGGTGCCGCGATAGTGGGTCTTGCATAGCTTGCCCACGTTGGGGCCCTCAATGTCGGGCATGGCGTGGCCGCCGCAGCCACCGCCGCAGTGATGGTCTTCGCCGTGGTGGTGGTCGCAGTTGGCACCGGCGGACTGGAGCTCGCCCTTCAGATAGGCCTGGACGGCTGCGTCGGCATCGCCCTCTGCACCGGAGCAGATCTCAATACCGGCGCCAGACAGAGCGGCCTGTGCGCCGCCGCCGATGCCGCCGCACAGCAGGACGCTCACGGAACGCTCAGCCAGAAAGCCTGCCAGCGCCTCGTGGCCGCTCCCGTTGGTGTCAATGAGCTCGCTGGAGACCACCTGACCGGCCTCGATCTCGTACAGCTTAAAGTTTTCAGTATGGCCGAAGTGCTGAAAGACTTCGCCATTATCAAAAGGAACTGCAATTTTCATGGATAACTTCCTCCGTTATGTAATCAAATCAATCAAACAAGAATTATACTCCAAACAAGAGAAAATGGCAACCGGAAACATGATGGGATTTTACGGCGGCCAAGCCGCCTGGAAGTGGCCGTGGGTTCGATGCACCAACGTGGGAAAAGCAAAAAGAGCACCTGCAAAAATGCAGGTGCTCTTTTTGGTAACAGTTGATAATAATGATACGGTTTTATATGGTTGCATTATGGTTGCATTGGAACTGCAACCATAAGAGCGAAAAATGCAACCCTTTCCCAGAAATGCAACTCTCATAAAAACGGTTAGACAAATTGGAATTTGCTTAACTACTTCAAACCACAGCGCATGTATAATTCTTCAATGCACGATGTTTTATAATCGATGTATTTCTCAATCTCATTTGGAAATAGTATTGCGGCAGTTTCCTTTACTAAGCTGTACTTTTTGACTGCTTCTCGATTATTTTTCAAGTAATCTCTAAATGTGACATGACGATGTAATTCCTCAGAATATTGAGGGCAAACATACAAATGGTGTTTGTGTAGATGGGGTTTATTCGAATACTTAAATGCCTCTCTATCTTTGATTCCAAGGTCGCCTTCGTGTATATATCCAATCGTTTCTAATTTTTGAACAACAGTCGCAAATACAGAATAATCTTTGATTACTACATCAATATCAATAATAGGCTTAGCAGATAGTCCTTCAACCGATGTGCTTCCAACATGCTCAATCCCAATAATTAAATCACCGATTACACGTTCAATTTCCTTTTTTATTTCTTCAAAAGCGGATTTCCATGCTTTGTCATAAGGCACAACGATAACTTTTTTTGTTCTCATATATAAACACCGTCAAATTCAAGTTTGTTTAACTGATTATATCATAGATTCGTAAAATGGAAAGTATAAAGACCGACCATTCTAATACTTCTCGTATCAAAATGATCGGTCTTATTTGGTCCGAGTAGCGGGATGCCTCCGCGCTAAGAGCCGCCTTCGGCGGTTGCGCTCCGACACGCCCACTGCGGTGGGTGTCGAACCCACGGGGAAGTCGGGCTTGCGCCCGATTCCCCGCCACGGCGGATTTAACGGCGGCCAAGCCGCCTGAAGAGGCCGTGGGTTCGATGCACCAACGTGGGAAAAGCAAAAAGGACACTTGCAAAGAATGCAAGTGTCCTTTTTGGTCCGAGTAGCGGGATTCGAACCCACGGCCTCTTGGACCCGAACCAAGCGCGATACCAAGCTTCGCCATACCCGGATAAACTATCACATAGACTTTAATATTATACGCAACCGCCCTTAGAATGTCAAGGTTTTTTCCGCCGCATATTCCCGGCCCCACGGGCATAGAGATAGGACAAACCAATCGGAAAGGGGTGGTTCCATGACGGGAAAGAAGGGAAAGCGGGAGCCGTTGACCCCCGAGGAGAAGGGGAGGATGCGGCGGCTGGTGGTCTGCCTGGTCCTCTTCGGCGTTGTCTTCGTGGGTCGTGGGGTGGACCTGGAGCCGGTGACCCAGCTGTCCCAACGGGCGGCGCAGTTGGTCCGGCAGGACACGGAGTTCCAGGCAGTCTTCGCCCAGGTGGGGCGGACCATTGCCCAGGGGGAGGCCTGGCTGAAGGGTATGATCCCGGAAGGTGGGGATGGGGAGAATCCATAGCACCGGCGGCTTCTGGCTGCTTGTGGGGGCGCTGCTGCTGGCGGCGCCCCTTTCCCTGATGGTGTGGTTCCTGCTGGCCTGTGCCGTCCATGAGTTGGGACATTTCCTGGCGATTCGTTTTTTGGGCGGCAGGATAGAGGGATTTCGCCTCACGGGTCTGGGAGCGGTGATGACCCCTCGGGGAATGTTTGGCTACCGGGAAGAGTGCCTGATCGCCCTGGCAGGACCCGCTGCCAGTCTGATCCTGGCCCTCCTGGCCGCCCCCTTCAGCCAGACCCTGGCGGGGCTGAGCCTGGTGCTGGGCCTCTTCAACCTCCTGCCCCTTGGTCCTCTGGACGGGGGGCGGGTCCTGGGAGCAGTGGTGTCCCGACTGGCCGGGCCGGACCAGGGGGAGGGGGTCTGCCGTCTGGCGGACCGGGTTGCGGCCCTGGTTATGGCCGGAGCGGGCCTGTGGCTGGTCCTTCACGGCGGGAGCTTTACCCTGCTTTTATTTGCCCTGGGATTTGCGCTGATGGAAACAAAAGCCTCCCTCTGACGAGGGAGCCGATTTTTGCGGGATGTAAACAAGGACAACGCTTCCTTTTTCTTGCCAGCCGGGGGCTTTTTTGGTATAATGTACTATCAACTATGCAAACTTGGAAGGAGAAGGGATATGGAACTGATCCACGGGATCGACTGGTACGGTATGGGGACCATGTTTCTGCGCATCGTGGCCATCCTGCTGTGCCTGGTGGTCCATGAGGTCTGCCACGGGCTGGCGGCCTATCGGCTGGGGGACCCCACTGCCAAGATGAGCAACCGCCTGTCCTTCAACCCCCTCCACCATCTGGATGTTTTCGGCCTTATTATGATGGTCACCGTGGGCTTCGGCTGGGCCAAGCCTGTGCCGGTGGATCCCCGGTACTTCCGCAAGCCCAAGCAGGGCATGGCCATTACCGCTCTGGCCGGGCCCATTTCCAACTTCCTCCTGGCCTACATCGCCGCCCTGGGGGCCAACGCCCTGGCGGGGGTCATGACCCTTCGGGGGGAAAGTACCGCCCTCATCACGGCCTTCTCCTTCTGCTATATGCTCATTCTCATGAACATCGGCCTGGGTGTGTTCAATCTCATCCCCTTCCCGCCCCTGGACGGCTCCAAGGTGGTGGCCATGTTCCTGCCCGACCGGCTGTATATCCGGTGGATGCAGCTGGAGCGGTACGGCATGGTCATCCTCATGGCCGTTCTGTGGTTCGGTTGGCTGGATACTTACCTCTACGCAGCCCGGACCTTCCTGGTGGATATGATCCTTCGCCACACCGAGGGGGTCTTCTACCTGACCATGCGTTTGCTGGGGTGAGCTATGGAACGACCGGTCTATTACATCAAAGGCGTGGTCCAGGAGAAAAACCAGGACGCTGGGGACTTTGTGGGTCCCCTGGACCTGATCCTGCACCTGCTGCGCAAACATAAGATCGCCATCCGGGACATCCCCCTGGCCGACCTGCTGGAGCAGTACCTGGCCTGGATGTCCGCCCGCCAGGCCATGGACCTGGAGGTGGCGGGGGAGTTCATCGAGATGGCCTCCCACCTGATGCTGCTCAAAACCAAGATGCTCCTGAAGGAGGAGGACCAGGAGGCCCTCTCCGAGATGGAGGAGCTGATGGCCTCCCTGGAAGCCAGGGAGCGCCACGCCAGCCTGGCCCGGGTGAAGCAGGTCCTGGGAGGGCTGGAACTCCGCTACCTGGAGAACCGCCGGTCCTTCCCCAAACCTCCGGAGGAGGTCTTTGCCAAGCGGGTCTACCGCTATGAGCATACCCCTGCCGACCTGACCAGGGCGGTGGAAGCCTGGCAGGCCCGCCAGGGACGAGCCCTGCCCCCGGACCTCAAGGAGTTCCGAAAGGTGGTCCGCCCTGAGCCATACCGGGTGGAGGAAAAGGCCCGGGAGCTCTTGGACCTGTTGGGGGAGGAAGGGCCCTCTTCCCTGTCCCGCCTCATTGCCCGGAGCCAGAGCCGCTCCGAGGTCACGGCGGTCTTTCTGGCTCTGCTGGAGCTCTGCCGTGGGGGAAAGGTCACCCTGGCGGGCACCATGGAAGAGCCGCTGATTTCCGTCTTGTAAGAAAGGAGGATGGCTTTGGAACAGAATCAACTGAAGAGCGCTGTGGAGGCCATCCTCTTTGCCCTGGGGGAGCCTGTGGCCCAGGATCGTCTGGCTGAGGCCCTGAACGTATTCCCCCATCAGATCGAAGAGGCCTGCCTGGCTCTGGCCCGGGAGTATGAAGAACGGGAGGCCGGTATCCGCCTGATCCGGCTGGAGGAGGACTGGCAGCTGGTCTCCGCCCCCCAGTGGGGGGACACCGTCCGGCAGATCCTGTCCCGGCGCAAGCCGGACAAGCTCTCCCCGGCGGCGTTGGAGACCCTGGCCGTGGTGGCCTATTTCCAGCCGGTGACCCGGGTCTACATCGACCAGGTCCGAGGGGTGGATTCCTCCCACTCCCTGTCCCTGCTGCTGGACCGGGAACTGGTGGAGCCCTGCGGAAACCTGGACGCCCCGGGACGGCCCAACCTGTACCGGACCACGGAGAACTTTCTCCGGTCCTTTGGCCTGGCCAGCCTGGACGACCTGCCGCCCCTGCCTGAGGAACTGGCAGAACCGGAAGGGGGGGAGGACCTGTGACCGAAGTGGTGGGCGTGTACGCCGCCATCCCTGTGGGATGGATCATCTTCCTGGTGGTCCTGCTCCTGCTGATCCTGGCCGCCTGTGTCCTGCGGCTGGGGGTCCTGGCCTGCTACGATGAGAACGGCCCCTGGGTGAAGGTCAAAGTAGGCCCCAAATACATCCAGGTCTACCCCATCGTGAAGGACCCAAACAAGGAAGCAAAAAAACAGAAGAAAAAGGAAGCCAAGGCCGCAAAGAAGGCGGCCAAGGAGGCAAAAAAGGCCCAGAAGCCACCGAAACCCAAGGTCAAGCGGCCCATCGGCGGCCTGTTGGAGCTGGTGGTGGATATTCTGCCGGTGGTCCAGAAGGCGGCGGGGGCATTGAAGCACAAGCTCCGGATTGACGACCTGACCATCGACGTCACCTGGGCCCAGGAGGATCCCGCCGACACGGGCATCCGCTACGGCTACGCCTGGGCGGCGGCCGAGGCCCTCCTGTCCTTCCTGGAAGCAAATTTCATCATCAAAAACCGCCAGGTGGCCGTGTATGTGGACTTCCTGGAGGAGAAGCCCCGGGTGTACATCCGGGCGGGACTCTCCCTGACCCTGGCCCAGATCCTGGGCATCGGGCTCCGCACCGGTGTGGGGGCAGGCAAGGTCCTGTGGCGCCATAGAAAAACCATCATCCCGCCTCAGGAAAAAACCGGGGCTCTACAGAAGAAAGGGGAAGCCAACCATGGAAAACAATCGTCCGTTGAATGACATGCTCGCCACCACCATCCAGCAGATCCGGGACACCGTAGATGCCAACACCGTCGTGGGTGAGCCAATTATGGTGGGGGAGGTCACCCTCATCCCCATCTCCAAGATCTCCTTCGGCTTCGGCACCGGCGGCTCTGAGTTCCCCGGCAAGGCAGATGCAGCCAAGGCCAACCCCTACGGGGGCGGCGGCGGCGCCGGCGTGAAGATCACCCCCGTGTGCTTCCTGTCCGTGGTAGGCACCAACGTCCGGGTCCTGCCCATGGCCACCCCCGTAGAGGGCAGCGTGGACCGTGCCGTGGAGATGATCCCCGATATCCTGAATAAGATCAGTGAGTTCATGGACAAGAAGAAGGAAAAGTCTGCGGATACCGTGTAAACATTTGTCCATACTAAAAGAGATTCTTTTGGTATGGAGGAATGCCTGTGAAGAAAATTTTTGCAGCCCTGGGGGTGCTCTGCGCCCTTTTACCGGGGCTTACCACCCAGACCCAAGGGGCGGAGGTTCCGGCGGTTTCCGCGGCCTCCGCCCTTTTGATGGACGGGGAGAGCGGCCGCATCCTGTTTTCCCACAATGCCAACGAACCCCGGGCCATCGCCAGCATCACCAAGCTCATGACCGCCCTGGTGGCGGCAGAGTATTTTGGCGGAGACCTGTCAAGAACTGTCACCATCCGGCCCGGCTGGACGGGGATCGAGGGGACCTCACTCTATCTGAAGCCGGGGGAGGAGCTCACCTGCCAGACCCTTCTCTACGGCCTTCTCCTCCACTCGGGCAACGATGCCGCCGTGGCCCTGGCAGAGATCTGCGCCGGAGACACCGAGACCTTCGTAGACTGGATGAACCAGCGGGCGGCGGACTTAGGGATGACGGGGACTCACTTCTCTGACCCCAATGGACTGGGAGACGAAAATCACTACTCCACCGCTCTGGACATGGCGAAGCTGGGCCGGGCCTGCCTGAAAAATGAAACCGTGGCCCCCATCCTGGCCACCCGGTCCATCACCCTGGAGGGCCGGAGTTTTACCAACCACAACAAACTTCTGTGGCAGTACCCCGGCTGCACCGGCATGAAGACGGGCTACACCCGTCAGGCTGGGCGGACCCTGGTGTCCAGCGCCCAGCGGGAGGGTCAGACCCTTATCTGCGTCACCCTGGACGACGGCAACGACTGGGCCGACCACACCGCCCTGCTGGATTACGGGTTCGAAACCTGGCCCAGGAAGGAACTGGCCCGGGCCGGAGAGGTCCTGGGGACGGTTCCGGTGGAGGGGAGTCTCCTTCGACAGGCTCCGGTCACCGTCCGGGAGCCTCTGGGGTTTCCCCTGAGAGAGGGGGAGAAGGTCACTGCAGAGGTGCAGCTCCCGGAAACCGCCCAGGCCCCGATCCACGCGGGAGAGATCGCCGGGTCTGTCACCTTCCGGTTGGGAGACCGGCAGGTGGGTCAGGCCTATCTGGTATGGGGGATCTCTGCGGAACGGGATGTGGTAAGCCGGGATTCCCCTCACAGCCCCCTGGGCTTTCTGAAAAAGCTGGCAGGGGAGACGTAAAACAGAGACAAAGGAGACGGCTATGGAAGATCGTCTGCAAAAGATCCTCTCGGCGGCGGGCATCTGTTCCCGCCGCAAGGCAGAGGAATACATCACCGCCGGACGGGTCACCGTCAACGGCGTTACCGCCTCCCTGGGAGACCGGGCCGACCCGGAAAAGGACGTGGTGGCTCTGGACGGCAAGGAGGTCCTCCGACCCGGGAGCCGCACCGTCCTCATGCTCTATAAGCCCCGTGGGGTGGTGACCACCCTCTCCGACGAGAAAGGGAGAAAGAACGTGGCCGACCTGGTGAAGGACTGCCCTGTCCGGGTCTGGCCGGTGGGCCGCCTGGACATGGACTCCGAAGGCCTCCTCCTTCTCACCGACGATGGAGAACTGACCAACACCCTCATTCACCCCCGCCATGAGGTGGAGAAGGAGTACCTGGTTTGGGTCACAGGCTTTACCCAGGAGGGGGCGGACCGGCTGGCCCAGCCCATGACCCTGGACGGCCAGGGCCTTCGTCCTGCCAGGGTGAAGGTCCTCCGCCGGGAAGGGGAGCGGACCGTGCTGTCTGTCACCATCCATGAAGGAAAGAACCGCCAGGTCCGCCGGATGTGTGCCTTCTGCGGCATGACGGTCCGCCGGCTCAAGCGGATCCGGGAGGGGAAACTTCACCTGGACCGGGGCCTGAAACCCGGCCAGTGGCGCCCCCTGACAACCGAGGAACTGGATAGTTTGCTGTGAATTCCGTCCTGCAAGAGCGTGATTTTTTTCTTGCAAAAGCTGTGGAACCGCGCTATAATATCTCCAAACGACACCGGCCCGGATACACACCGGAGACCGGCCATTCCCCGCCAACTTTGGGGCAACAGAAGAAGGGCGACCATCCGGCCGCGTAATGGGAGGACGATTCCATGGCAAAAGATATTTTAGCGCTCATCAGCAGTAAAATGAACACCTTCTCCAAGGGGCAGAAGCTCATTGCAAACTACATCCTCACTTCTTACGATAAGGCTGCCTTCATGACGGCCAGCAAGCTGGGCAAGACCGTCCACGTCAGTGAATCCACCGTGGTCCGTTTTGCCTCGGAACTGAAATATGACGGATATCCCGCCATGCAGAAGGCCCTCCAGGAGATGATCCGCAACAAGCTCACCTCCATCCAGCGCATCGAGGTGTCCAATGACATCATCGGCAGCCAGGACGTGGTCTCCTCCATCATGCAGTCCGACATGGAAAAGATCCGCATGACCATGGAGGAGCTGGACCGGGATAGCTTTGATGCTGCCGTGGAGGCCATTGTCAACGCCAAGAAGATCTACATTCTGGGCACCCGTTCTTCCGGCGCCCTGGCAGGCTTCATGTCCTTCTACTTTGGCCTCATGTTCGATAACGTGGTCCATGTGGGCGAGTCTGCCAACCAGGAGATCTTTGACCAGATCGTCCAGGTGGGCGAGGGGGACGTGACCATTGGTCTGTCCTTCCCCCGGTACTCCCGCCGTACCGTCCGGGCCATCAACTTTGCCCACGAGCGGGGCTCCAAGGTCATCGCCATCACCGACAGCCACTCCAACGCCATGGCTAAGGCGGCAGACTATGTGCTGCTGGCCAAGTCCGACATGGCCTCTGTGGTGGACTCCCTGGTGGCACCTCTGAGCCTCATCAACGCCCTGCTGGTGGCCATTGCCCGGAGCAAGTCCGATGTGGTGGACCATTTCGAGCGCCTGGAGAACATCTGGGAGGAGCATGGCATTTTCGTCAGTATGGAGGAAGAAAACCAATGATGCAGACCCATGTGGTCGTGGTGGGCGGCGGCGCAGCCGGTATGATGGCTGCCCTGGCTGCCCGGGAAGCAGGGGCCGACGTGACCCTGCTGGAGCCCAACGAAAAGCTGGGCCGCAAGCTCTACATCACCGGCAAGGGCCGGTGCAACCTCACCAACAACACCACCGTGGAGGGGGTTTTGAACAACGTGCCCCGGAACAGCCGGTTCCTGTATAGTGCGGTCACCAAGTTCCCTCCCTCCCAGGTGATGGAATATTTTGAGAAATTAGGCGTCCCCCTGAAGACCGAGCGGGGGGGACGCGTTTTTCCGTGTTCTGACAGGGCGGCCGATGTGATCGACGGCCTGTTTTTCGCATTGAAAAAGGCAAAGGTGACCATCCGCCGGGCCAAGGTCCAGAGCCTGGAACTGGATGAGTCCGGGGTCACCGGGGTCCGTCTCACCGACGGGGAGACCGTCTCCGCCGACGGGGTCATTGTGGCCACCGGCGGCGTGTCCTACGTGGGCACCGGTTCCACCGGGGACGGCTACCGCCTGGCCCAGGAGGCCGGGCATAAGGTGGTCACCCCTCGGGCATCCCTGGTCCCCCTGGTGGAGGATGGGGAGACCTGCGCCAAAATGCAGGGACTGTCCCTGAAGAACGTCACCCTCACCCTGAAGAACCAGAAGAAAAAGGTGGTCTTCCAGGAGCAGGGGGAGATGCTCTTCACCCACTTCGGCATCTCCGGCCCTCTGGTCCTGTCGGCCAGCGCCCACGGAGACTGGACCAAGGACAAGTACACCGCCATCATCGACCTGAAGCCCGCCCTGGATGAGGCCAAGCTGGAGGCCCGCATCCTGCGGGATGTCTCCGAGGCCCCCAACAAGGCCTTCCACAACTTCCTGGAGGGACTGGCCCCCCGGCTCATGGTCCCCGTCCTTTGCGAAAAGGCGGACATCGACCCTGACCTGCCGGTGAACGCCATGACCAAGGGCCAGCGCCGCCGTCTCATGGAGACCATGAAGCATTTTGTGATTCCCATTTCCGGCACCCGCCCGGTGAACGAGGCCATCATCACCGCCGGCGGTGTCAAGACCGGGGAGATCGACCCCGGCACCATGATGTCCAAGAAAACCCCCGGCCTTTTCTTTGCCGGCGAGGTCATGGACGTGGACGCCTACACCGGCGGCTTCAACCTGCAGATCGCCTGGTGCACCGGCCGGGCAGCCGGCCTCAGCGCCGCCGCTTACAAAAAGGAGGAGCAGGCATGAAAAAATACAGCATTGCCATCGACGGACCCTCCGGGGCCGGAAAGAGTACCCTGGCCAAGGCCCTGGCGGCCAAGCTGGGGTTCCTCTATGTGGATACCGGCGCTATCTACCGCACTGTGGGTCTGTACGTGGCCCGCAATGGGGGAGACTGCGCCGTGGAATCTGATGTCCTGGCCCGTTTGCCTGCAATCAAGATCACCATGACCTACGGGGAGGACGGCCTGCAGCGGATGATCCTCAACGGGGAGGACGTGACCACCGATATCCGGAAGAACGAGGTCTCCCGGTACGCCTCCCAGGTGTCTCCCATTCCCGGGGTCCGGGCATTTCTGCTGGAGATGCAGCGGTCCATGGCCCGGGAGCACAGCGTCATCATGGACGGCCGGGACATTGGCACCGTGGTCCTGCCCGATGCCGACCTGAAGATCTTCCTGACCGCTTCTGTGGAAGAGCGGGCCCGCCGCCGCCATAAAGAACTTCTGGAAAAGGGCCAGCAGATCGATTTGGAAACGGTGAAGCAGGAAATTGCCGACCGGGACTATGCCGACAGCCATCGGGCTGTGGCTCCTCTGAAGCAGGCCGAGGACGCTGTGGTGGTGGACACCTCCGGCCTGGACCTGGAGGAAAGCCTGGAGACCCTGTATACCCTGGTGAAAGAGAGGCTTGACCTTTGACCAAGTTTGAATTTTTATATTCTGCCAGCAAGCTCGTCTTCAACGTGGTGAGCTTCCTGAAGCCCAAGCGCATTTACGGCGTGGAGAACGTGCCGGAAGGTCCTGCAGTCATCTGCGCCAACCACGTCCACTTCTCCGACCCCTTCTACATTGTCCATGCGATCCCCCGCAGACATAAGATTTGGATCATGTCCAAGGAAGAGGTCAGCCGCTGGCCGGTGGTGGGACCTCTTCTGAAATGGAGTGAGTTCATCATCTTCGTCAAGCGGGGTAAGTCGGATGTGGGGGCTGTGAAGAATGCCCTGAAAGCCCTGAAGGGGGGCGAGAAGCTTCTCATCTTCCCTGAGGGAACCCGCCACGATGAGATCGGCGAGGGCAAGACCGGCGCGGCCATGATGGCCATTCGGACGGGTTCTCCTGTCCTGCCGGTGCACATCTCCCCCCAGCGGAAGCTCTTCCATCCCATTGAGATCCGGTTCGGCGAACCCTATATGCCCTTCACCGAGGACCGGAAGGCCAATGCGGAGGACTATCAAATCGCTACCGATGCCCTCATGGAGAAGATCAAGGCCCTGGGCCAGGAGGGGAAGGCATGAGAGAGGTCATCCTGGCCAAGTCTGCCGGGTTCTGCTTCGGCGTCCGCCGGGCAGTCCAATTGGCAGAGAAGATCGCAGAGGAGGGCAAGCCCTATGTGATGCTGGGGCCGGTCATCCACAACGACAACGTCATTGAGGACCTGGCTGCCCGTGGGGTAGGCTGCGTCCATTCCATCGAGGATGTGCCCCCGGGACACGGGGTCATCATTCGCTCCCACGGAGAGCCCAAGGCGGTCTATGACAGGCTGGAAGAGATGGGCTGTCCCATCGCCGATGCTACCTGCGTGAAGGTCTCACAGATCCATCAAATTGTCAGGGAGGCCAGCGACCGTGGCCGGCAGGTCATCATCATCGGCTCCCCGGAGCACCCGGAAGTCAAGGCCATTGCGGGCTGGTGTGAGGGGGCAGAGATCTTCCGAAATGTGGAAGAACTGTCTGATTTTCTGAGCGCTGCCAAAGAAAATCCACAAAAACCGGTGACCCTGGTCTCCCAAACTACATCTACGGATAAAATTTGGACTCCGTGCAGAGAAAAAGTAAAAAAAGAGTGTACAAACGCAGAAATTTTTGATACAATATGTGATGCTACGTGTAAGCGGCAATCAGAAGCACAGAGATTGGCGGAGCACTGCGGCGCAATGATCGTGATCGGCGACCGAAAAAGCTCCAACACAAACCGTCTTGCTGAGTTATGCCGGGCGCACTGCCCACTGGTTTTCCACATCAGCCGGGCTGAGGAGCTTGACCGGAGTATGGTAAGCGGGGTAGCTTCTGTGGGAATCACCGCCGGCGCGTCGACGCCGGGGTGGATAATAAAGGAGGTAAACAACAAAATGAGCGAAGAGCTGAACAACGTTATGGAGATCGAAGAGTCTTTCGCAGACATGCTGGAGAGATCCATCAAAACTTTAAATACTGGTGATAAGGTCGTTGGTGTCGTTACCGGCATCACCAACACCGAAGTCAACGTCGACCTGGGCACCAAGCACGCAGGTTACATCCCCCTGTCCGAGCTGACCGACGACCCCTCCCTGAAGGTTGAGGACATCGTCAAGATCGGTGACGAGATCGAGACCTATGTCATGCGCGTCAACGACATGGAAGGCGTTGCTACCCTGTCCAAGAAGCGTCTGGACACCGTCAAGAACTGGGACACCATCGAGGCTGCTGTGGAAGACAAGACCGTCATGGAAGGCGTTGTCACCGAGGACAACAAGGGCGGCGTCGTTGTCAACGTCAAGGGCATCCGCGTGTTCGTTCCCGCTTCTCAGACCGGAATGCCCCGCGGCGCTGACCTGTCCGAGATGCTGAAGGAGCGCGTCCAGCTGCGCATCACCGAGGTCAACCGTTCCCGCCGTCGTGTGGTCGGTTCCATCCGTGCTGTTGCTGCTGAGGCTCGTGCTGCTAAGGCTGCAGAGGTCTGGGAAGGCATCGAGGTCGGCAAGAAGTACGAGGGTACCGTTAAGTCCCTGACTTCCTACGGCGCATTCGTCGACATCGGCGGCGTTGACGGCATGGTCCACGTTTCCGAGCTGTCCTGGAGCCGCATCAAGAACCCCGCTGAGGTTGTTGCTGTTGGCGACGCAGTTTCCGTCTATGTCATCTCCTTCGACCCCGAGAAGAAGAAGATCTCCCTGGGCATGAAGGATCACTCTCAGGATCCTTGGTCCGTCTTCACCTCCACCTACGAGGTGGGCTCCGTGGCTTCCGTCCGCGTTGTCAAGCTGATGACCTTCGGTGCTTTTGCTGAGATCGTTCCCGGCGTTGACGGTCTGATCCACATCTCTCAGATCGCTGATCACCGCATCGAGAAGCCCGGCGACGTTCTGGAAGAGGGCCAGGTCGTTGACGTCAAGGTCACCGACATCGACATGGACCGCAAGAAGGTCTCCCTGTCCATCCGCGCACTGCTGAACGACGCAGCTGAGGAAGAGGCAGAGGACGCTGAGTAATCTCAGTTTCTGAAAAAAGCTGGTAGGCGCGAGCGCCATCCAAACAAACACTTGCCGGCAGAACACAGAATCAAGAAAGGGGGACTGCCGTATGGCTGGTCCCTCTTTTTTTGACAAAATAAAAGGGTGGCTGTCAGGAGAACCTAACAACACCCGAAAGAATGGAGGACAAACCATGGTTACCATTACCAAAGACACCATTGTGGGCGACATCCTGGATATCGCACCCGAGACCGCACCCGCATTCATCGAGATCGGTATGCACTGCCTGGGCTGCCCCGCATCCCGCAATGAGACCGTGGAGATGGCTTGCATGGTCCACAACGAGAACGTTGACGACCTGGTCAAGAAGCTCAACGATCTGATCGCTGCCAACAAGAAGTAATCAAACAACCGGAAAGGGGCGGGATTCCGCCCCTTTTTATTTTGTAAAGCGAGGAATTTCCATGAGAGAACTGGAATTGACCCCACGACTGATGGCCATTGCCGACCAGGTCCCACAGGGGGCCAAACTGGCCGACGTGGGCACCGACCACGCCTACCTGCCGGTATATCTGCTCCTTCGGGACCGCATCCAAAGTGCTGTGGCCTCTGATGTGAACGAAGGTCCTCTTCAGCGGGGCCGGGAGACCGCCCGGACCTATGGGGTGCCCGGGGAGAAGATCGCCTTCCGCATCTGCGACGGCCTGGCCGGGGTGGAGGCCTACGAGGCCGACACCGTGGCCATCTGCGGCATGGGAGGCGAGCTGATCTCCCGCATCCTGGGGGCTGCCCCCTGGACGAAAGAGGCCCTCCTGCTCCTCCAGCCCATGAGCTCCCAGCCGGAGCTCCGCCAGTGGCTCATGGCCAACGGCTACACCATCGGGCGGGAGCAGGTGGTGAAGGAGGGGGAGAAGTATTACGTGATCCTCACTGTCACCGGCGGGGCCTCCGAACATTACACCCCGGCGGAGCTCTTTGTGGGCCGTCAGCGGGAAGGGGAGGACAACCCCCACCGGGGGGCCTACCTGACTGACCAGATCCGCCGCCGGGAACGGGCCCTGGCAGGGATGAAGCAGGGAACCCCCGACCCTGAGACTCTGGCCCGGGAGGAAGCCCTCCTTCAGGGCTTGAAAGACATGGAAAAGGAGTGGAAGGCATGGCAACGGTAAAAGAGATCTACACTCTTCTGGACGGGAAGGCGCCCTTCCGGTACCAGATGGGTTTTGACAATGCAGGCTTCCTGGTGGGCCGGGGGAACGCAGAGGTTTCCAAGGTCCTGGTGGCCCTGGACATCACCCCGGCGGTCATCGCCGAGGCGGTGGAGCTGGGAGCTCAGCTCATCGTGGCCCACCACCCGGTGATTTTTGGCCAGATCGGTCAGGTCACCGATGAGACCTCTACCGGCCGGAAGGTCCTGGCCCTCATTGAGAACGGCATCGCCGCCATCTGTGCCCACACCAACCTGGACGCCGCCGAGGGGGGCGTGAACTCCGAGCTGGCCCGCCGGATGGGCCTGGAGAACCCTGTGCCCCTGGAGGTGGATGGGGAGGACGAGAACGGGGTCCCCTACGGTATTGGCCGGGTGGGCACTCTGCCCCAGGCCATGTCCCTGGCCGACTTCGCCGCCTACACCAAGCAGGCCCTGGACCTGGAAGGGGTCCGTGTCCTGGACGCTGGTGTCCCCGTGTCCAAGGTGGCAGTGGGAGGCGGCTCCTGCGGCTCCATGCTCCCTCTGGTCAAGGCCCAGGGCTGTGACACCTTCGTCACCTCGGATCTGAAGCATGACCTGTATCTGGAGGCCCGGGACATGGGCATCAACCTGCTGGACGCCGGCCACTACTCCACCGAGACGGTGGTCTGCCCGGTGGTGAAGACCTGGTTGGAAGAGGCTTTCCCCGGCCTGACCGTGGAAATTGCCCAGAACCAGGGCGAGGTTTTTACATATTTCTAAGGTCAGCCCCTTGCCAAGGCCAGCCCTCTGTGATAAAATTAATTAGTTAAAGAGATACGCGGGGCAGGCTCTGTCCGGCGAACAATATATGATACGAAGGGAACGATACCTATGTCCGGACATTCCAAGTGGCATAATATTCAGAAGACCAAGGGTGCCGCTGACGCAAAGCGCAGCGCTGCCTTCACCAAGATCGCCAAGGAGATCATCGTGGCTGTTAAGGCCGGCGGCTCCGGCGACCCCGCAAACAACTCCCGCCTGGCTACCGTCATCGCCAAGGCAAAGTCCGCCAACATGCCCAACGACAACATCAAGCGCACCATCGAGAAGGCACTGGGCGCCAACAACACCGACAACTACGAGTCCGTGGTTTACGAAGGCTACGGCCCCAACGGCGTTGCTGTTATCATCGAGGCTCTGACCGACAACCGTCAGCGCACCGCTCCCGAAATGCGCCACCTGCTGGACAAGTACGGCAAGGGCCTGGGCGCTACCGGCTGCGTGTCCTGGTCCTTCGACCGCAAGGGCGTGCTGGTCATGGTGGACGAGGACGGCGAGCTGGACGAAGATACCGTCATGATGGACGCTCTGGACTGCGGCGCAGCCGACCTGGAAGTGGACGGCGAGGTCTTCACCGTCTACACCGAGCCCGATGATTGCGGCGCTGTGGCAGCTGCCATGCAGGAGAAGGGCTATGTCTTCGCCTCTGCCCAGGTGGAGATGGTCCCCCAGAACTACGTGAAGCTGACCGACGCTGGCGACATCAAGAACATGGAGAAGCTCATCGACATGCTCGAGGACAACGACGACGTCCAGAACGTGTACCACAACTGGGACGAAGAATAAGTGATTCAAAAGACCGCTGGAATATTCCGGCGGTCTTTTCTTTGGCCCCTAAGAGTCCCCGTGGCTTGCTTTTCGTTCTCAGTTTGATATAATAACAGCATAAGGAACATGACGTATGCGTAGTGCGCATAGTCCAATGGCTGAGAGGTGATGTCGTGGGAACTGTTACAAAGGTTATGAAGTATGAGCTTCGCTATCTGGATGGAAGCGGCAGCTTCCATGATATGCAGAACTATGTTTGGCAGCTGCAAAGGCAGACAAGGGAAATCCTGAATCGCACCATACAGGAAGCGACCCTTTGGGATTATAGAAGCAGAGAGCACTTTCTGGAAGCAGAGGAATACCTTGATGTTTATGCAGAAACTGGTTACAAGACACTTGATGGCTACATATATAATCGCCTAAAAGGTTCCTATGGTGATTTTGCCGGAGCCAACCTGAACGCAACGTTGAGGAAGGCATGGAAGAAGTATAAAACTTCTAAAACAGAAGTTCTTCGGGGGACAATGTCCCTTCCTTCCTATAAGGGAGACCAGCCGTTGGTTCTGCACAATGGTTCTGTGAAACTTCAGGGAGATAGTCGGGATGCCGTTGTTGAATTGACGCTGTTTTCTAACACCTTCAAAAAGAGGGAGGGTATCAAAGGGAATCCAAGCTTTTCTTTGCTGGTTCGGGATAACACACAACGGTCAATTTATCAGAGTTTAATAGATGGCGTCTATAAGCTTGGCGAATGCCAGTTGGTGTATCAGAAGAAAAAGTGGTTTCTTCTCTTGACGTACACTTTTGAAGCCAGGCAGCATGAGGTGGACCCTGAAAAGATTCTGGGCGTTGATCTGGGAGAGGCCTATGCCATCTATGCAAGTTCCAAAGACAATTTCGGAAGCTTGAAAATTGAAGGTGGAGAGGTAACCGACTACGCAAAAGGTCTTGAGCGACGGAAACGAGCCCTCCAGCAGCAGGCCCGCTACTGTGGCGAAGGCCGTGTTGGCCATGGAACGAAAACCAGAGTAACCGAGGCGTACAAGGCAGAAGACCGCCTTGCAAACTTCCGCAAGACCATCAATCACAGGTACAGCAAGGCCTTGATTGACTATGCGGTAAAAAATGGGTATGGCACCATTCAGATGGAGGATCTCTCCGGCATTAAGGCGGATACAGGGTTTCCTAAGCGGCTGCAGCATTGGACCTACTATGATTTGCAGAGCAAGATTGAGGCCAAAGCCAAAGAATATGGAATCCATGTGGTGAAGGTTGACCCCAGCTATACCTCCCAGCGATGTAGCAAGTGCGGGCATATTGATTCGCAAAATCGAAAGACCCAGGAACGTTTTCTGTGCGTCAGTTGTGGCTTCAGTTGTAATGCAGACTTCAATGCCTCTCAAAATCTCTCCATCAAGGGGATTGAAAAAATCATCAAAAAAACAAAAGGTGCGAAGGTGGAGTGACCAGACATACCTGGCCTCTTTCGCACTAGGTTCGGGGCGACTTCCCGTCCCAAAATCGAGAAAGTGGCTGTTAGCCCCGGATTATCCGGGCGGGCAATACACTCGAGAAGGTTAAGATGCACATAGTAATCCGTGCATGAGTCACTGTGCTGTGCATATTTGCCGTTGCAACTTACACGTGTACGTGACTTGAAGGGGAAGGAGTCACCAACATGACAAACAATAATGTAGTTGCAACTTACACGTGTACGTGACTTGAAGGTCCATTGACGAGGGCAACAAGGGCGAGCAGTTCAAGTTGCAACTTACACGTGTACGTGACTTGATATGCTGTCAAGAAACGGCATATGTAATAAGAAACGAAATAGGCGTAAAAAAGCACCCGCTCAGCCGAGCGGGTGCTTTCACGTTTAGCCTTGCTTTCCCTTGGGGAACCAGTTGTAGGCGATGGTGGTGTAGAGGGTGACGGTGATGAGATACTCGATCACGTTCTGGGCGGTGAAAATGGACAGGTCGGCAGAGAAGAGATACCGGCCTACCAGACCCAGGGAGGCGAAGATAAAGACCATAACCAGGATGCGGAGGGTGTAGCCCGAGCCGTAGATGCGGGTCATCAGGCTGCCCAGGGCACCGAAGAACAGCAGGAAGCAGAGGAGAGGAAAAATCTGAACGTCCGGCTCAAAGATCCGGCTCAGGGGGAACTGATAGCCGCTGAGGAGAGCGGTGCACAGCCAGAGCATGGCCAGGAAAAAGAGTTGGGTTGCTCTGTCGTTTCGGGGTGTACTCATGGGGATACTTCCTTTCTGTGTTCAGGTGATTTCGATGATGACCAGCTCCGGGCTGTTGAAGAGCCGGGGGATGGAGGTGGACTCCCGGGCCAGGCCCCGGCTCACCAGGAAGGTGCAGTCGGGGAAGTCGTACCGGCCTCCGGCATACTTTGGGAAAAACCCCTGGTTGGGGGCCAGCAGACCGTTGAGGAGGCCGGGGATCCGCCACTGGCCTCCGTGGGCGTGGCCGGACAGGATCAGGTCAAAGGCCCCGAAGGACCGGTAGTGTTCGATCTGCTCCGGCCGGTGGGACAGGAGGACGGTAAAGCGGGCGGGGTCTGCCTGGGCGGCGGCCTGGGTCAGCTGGCGGTCCATGGCCTCCTGGCCGATCCCCTCGGGGTCGTCCACCCCGCAGATCTGGATGGTCTGCCCCTCTGCGGTCAGGGGAATACAGTCCCCTTCCAGGACATAGGCCCCGGCAGAGCGGATGAATTCCTTGATCCCATCCATGTCCTCGGTGCGGTACTCGTGATTGCCCGAGACGTAATAGGCGGGATAGGTTTTGGAAACTTCTGTTACAAATTGCTCGCCTTTTTCCCTGGGGATATCGTCGTCGATGATGTCGCCCCCCAGAAGGACAGCGTCCGGATTTTGGGCGGCGATGGCATCCAGCAGTTCCCGCTGGCCCTCTCCGTAATCGCAGGAGTGGAGGTCGGTGACCAGGGCCAGCCGGATGGGCCGGTCCACTTCCGGGGCATCCAGCTCATAGGTGACAGTGATCATTTCGTCGGTAGAACCCACCAGGAAAAGGGCGGCCGTCCCCAGAAGGAGGACGGCCAGAGCTGCGAGCAGCCCATTTCTTGCAGATGCTTTCATGGTTCGTTAAGCCAGGTTGAACAGAACGCGGGCATTGGGGTCAGCCATGCGCACCAGGATGGTGGCAACCTCCGCGCGGGTGATGGGAGCGTTGGGGAGGAAGGTGCCTGCGCTGTCGTTGCCGGCCAGGATGCCTGCACGATAGAGCTTGTAGATGGAGGCATCGGAGCGGTACACATCGGGAATGGAACCGAAGGGGACGTTGTTCACTGCAGGCAGGGCCTCGGCAGGCAAGGCGTTGGCCACGATGGCGGCAAACTCCTGACGGGTCAGGGTACAGTTCATGTCGGAGGGGAGATTGCCGATGATGCCCTGGCTGATGGCGTAATCGGAATAGGCCTTGTACCAGGGGTTGGTGGCGGCAAAGGAACCGTTGCCGGTAACAAAGAGCTTCCGCATACGGGCGGCCAGGGTGATGGTCTGGGCAGCGGTGACCTGGGAAGTGGGCTCAAACTTGGCGGGCTCCACACCGTTCATCAGGCCGTAGGCGTAGACATTGGCGATGCTGTCGTAGTACCAGGCGTTTTTGGAGACATCCCGGAAGACGCCGTTGTACGTGTTGTTCTTATGGAAGCCCCTGCCGGTGGTGGTCCACTTGGCAGTGAGGGTGTGGCCGGTGGTGGTGGAGATCAGAGAGGAATTGTTCACCGGCTTGCCATTGGCGTTATACCAGCCCAGGAAAGCTGCCCCGTTTTTGGTGGGGGTGGGGAGCTGGTACTTGGTCCAGGCCTGGGCCAGCTGGTACTTGTTGGAGAGGGAGCCGCCGTTGGCATCGTATGTGACCGTCAGATAACCTTTCTTCACCTGGAAGGTCTGCCAGTCAGAGTTGGTGTAGGTCCAGGGATTGGCGTTGGCGTTGGTGGCCTGGACCTTCACCCGGTAGGTGCCGGCGGGCAGGGGCTCCAGAGAGAAGGGAGAGATCACATAGAAGTGGTAGCGGTAGTTTTGCTTCCAGGAGCCGTCGGCCTGCTTCTGCTCCACATAGATGTTGTAGTGGGTGGCCAGGTTGGCGGCGCCCCAGGAAATTGCGATCTTATCCCCGGTGCCGTAGGCGTCGGCCAGGTCGGCCACCTGGGGGGTGGTGGGAAGGCCAAAGGCGGGCAGGATGGTGTCCTTGGCAGAGGGGTTGGCCTTGAAGCAGATCAGACCGCCGATGGTGCCGCTGTACTCGGACAGGAGCTTCTTGGCGGCCACGCCGGAGTCAAAGATCTTCACGTCAGAGCCGATCACCTGATCCACCGCCACAAAGTGGCCGCTGTACTTCACACGGGCGATGACATAGTAGCCGCTGGCCTGGAGCTGGCTGACCCGCAGGGCCACATCGGCCATGGGGGTGTCCGTGGAAAAGAACTCCTGGTTGGTGAAGTAGAACCGGGGGGAGGTGTTGTAGGTGATCTGCCCGAAGGACAGCAGGGCGTCCTGGGAACTGGTCTGGCTGTGGCTGATGTACCCCTGCTTGTCCAACCAGTCCCGGAGGGTGCCGGGGTTCAGCTGGGCGGGGTCATAGGCACCGGAGTGGCACATGAGCACAGCGATGGAGGAGATCAGGCAGCCGGAGCCGCCGAAGGTATGCAGATCACCCAGAGGGGTTTTGCCCCAGGCGGGGTCGCCCTGCCGCCAGGTGGTGTAGTCGGTGCTGTAGTTGGTGCCGTTATAGACAGAGGTTCCGGCGGCGCCGGCCAGGGGGACCGGCAGCAGGGTGAGGAGCATCACCAGGGCCAGGAACGCAGGTAACATTCTTTTTCGCACGTTCAATGCCTCCTTTTCATGGGTATGGAGTCTGTACATAATAATACAGTTTCAGTATGGCATAAAATAGCGGAAAAGTCCAGTAAATTGGGGGAACTGTAAGATTTCTGCAATAAAAAGAGCCACAGGCCGGGACTTTGCTGTCCCGGCCTGCGGCCCAAAGAGAGATAGGGAGAAACATATCAATGGGGGCTTGACCGGCGGTGGCTTCCCAGGCAGACGGCAAAGACCAGAGCCAGGGACAGCAGACTTCGGATGATGGAGAGGATGGAGTGGATGCGCTTGACCATAAGAAGCTCCTTTCCGGTGGGTCACACGGCGGCAGTCTGCTGACGGAGACCGGCCTTCTCCCGAGCGGTGGCCAGCATGAGCTTGATGCGGTTTTCCTGGTTCACCCGGGAGGCGTTGGCATCGTAGTCGATGGAGCAGATGTTGGCGTTAGGGTAGAGCTCCTTGAATCGGCGGAAGGCACCACGGCCCACAATGTGGTTGGGCAGGCAGCCGAAGGGCTGGGCGCAGAGGATGTTCTCGTATCCGTGGCGGACCAGTTCGCTCATCTCGGCCGACAGGTACCAGCCCTCGCCCATCTTCACGCCTCGGTCCAGGATCTTTTCCCCTTGGGCCCGTATATGCCGGAAGGAGGAGGGGCGGACAAACTGGGGGAAGTCCTTCAGAGTGTGGTTCAGAACAGCCTCATAGGCGGTGATCACTCCGGTGGTGACCTTGCTGACCAGAGCCTTGATCCGGCTGTCCCCATAAAGGGCCCGGTCCACTGCCGGACCGTCCAGACAGTAGTGGAGGAAGCCCAGGACCCCGGGGAGCATATACTCGCAGTCCTGCTCCTGGAGGAATTCCTCCAGGTTGTTGTTGGCGAAGGGGGAATACTGGGCGTAGACCTCTCCCACGATACCCACCCTGACCTTCTTCTGGGTCTTGGTGGGGATGGCGGCAAAGTCTTCGGCCATCTGGCGCAGATGCTTTCTCAGCTGGAAGGGGAGGACCGAGGCGGAGAAGAGGAGACTCTTCATGTAGTCGTACCATCGCTCCATGACGGCTTGGGTGTCCCCGGGGTTGACCTCATAGGGCCTGACCTGATTTTTCAGGAGCATCATCAGGTCCCCGTAGGTGACGGCGGCCAGAGCCCGGAGGCAGAGAATGGGGGTCAGGCGGAAGCCGCTGTCCCGGCTCAGGGTGGTGAAACCCAGGGTGATCACCGGGATGTGCTCCATGCCCAGCTTCTGCAGGGCTTTCTTCAGGGCCATCACGTAGTTGGAGGCCCGGCATCCGCCGCCGGTCTGAAACTGCATGAGGGCAATGGATCTGGTGTCATGGTCTCCGCTGATGACGGCGTGGAGCTGCTGACCCAGGGAGCAGATGGCGGGGTAGCACATGTCGTTGTGGATATACTTGAGGCCTGCCTCCAGAACGGAGGGACCCTGGGTCCGCAGGACCTGCGCCTTGTATCCGCTGGCCCGAATGGCGTTGGCCAGCAGCTCCATGTGGACGGGAAACAGATCGGGGATCAGCAAAGTATGCTGTGATTTGGAAAAAGCTGTCACTGTTCTCCCTCCTTTCGAATTGACAATGGAAACGAAATGTGGTACAATTTGTACCTGATACAGATTGTATCAAAATTGAATTTAATGTCAACATTTGGAAGGAGGCAGAATCCGAAGTTCTGTCTCAAAGGGATGGGATAGGATGGACAAACGCAAGGCAGCACGGCAGCGGGTGCGGACGAAGATCACAGAAGCTCTGCTGGAACTGATGGGGGAAAAACCCTTTTCTGAGATCTCGGTCATCGAGATCGTGAACCGGGCTGGGGTGGCCCGCCAGTCCTACTACCGAAACTTTTCCAGCAAGGAAAAGGTGGTGGAGGGGTTCTACTTCGGCCTGCGGGATCTGGGACTGGCAGAAATGCGGCGAAGGCAGCCGGAGAATGACTGCCAGTGGGTGTCTGTGATCCTTGAGGTCATGAGCACCAAGCGGGAGGAGCTTCTGCGCCTCTACCACGGCGGCTTTTCCAAGGTCCACCTGGATATCATCAATCAGTTTGTAGAGGATGCCGCAGGGGATATGCCGGCTTTTTCTCCGGATCGCTATAAGCTCTACTGCTATGCCGGGGCGGTCTACAACACCACCCTGGTTTGGTACCAGGGGGGATGCCGGGAGACCCCGGAAGAGGTGGCCCGGATCATCTGCAGCTTCCAGGCGGTCGATCTGCTCCCCAATCTGGTGGAGTACGCCTCCCGCCTGCGGGAGGAGCAGGCGCCTGCGGAGGAATAAAAAGGCTCCCTCGTCAGAGGGAAGCATAGATTGGCGCAAAAAAAGGAACCGGAGTGATCCGGTTCCTTTTTTATACGTTAGGTTGTGTATCTTACTTCAGGTTGAAGAAAGCGTCCTTGCCCAGGTAGACAGCCACGTCGTCCAGCGAATCCCATCCGGCAATTCTGCCGTATGGGGACCCGTGGCTCGATTTGCCATCCTCGGGGGAAATGAATCCCCCCTGCGGGAACTCTGCGAGATTCACGCAGCACCCGCTGCGGCCCGTCTGTAACGGGCTGGAAGAGCTGGCCGATGTGGCGGGGAAAAAGAAAGAGGACTGGAAGAACCAGTCCTCTTCTGTTTCGTTGGAGGGAGAAGCTTACTTCAGGTTGAAGAAAGCGTCCTTGCCCAGGTAGACAGCCACATCGTCCAGCTCTTCCTCGATGCGCAGCAGCTGGTTGTACTTAGCCACGCGGTCGGTACGGCTGGGAGCGCCGGTCTTGATCTGGCCAGCGTTCAGAGCCACGGACAGGTCAGCAATGGTGGTGTCCTCGGTCTCGCCGGAACGGTGGGAGATGACAGCAGTGTAGCCTGCACGGTTTGCCATCTGGATGGCATCCAGGGTCTCGGTCAGGGTGCCGATCTGGTTGACCTTGATCAGGATGGCGTTGGCAACACCCTTCTCGATACCGGTCTTCAGTCGCTCAGTGTTGGTGACGAACAGGTCGTCGCCCACCAGCTGGACGCGGTCGCCGATGGCCTTGGTCAGCATGGACCAGCCTTCCCAGTCGTTCTCGCCCATGCCGTCTTCCAGGGAGATGATGGGATAGTTGTCAGCGAACTTCTTCCACATGTTGACCAGCTGCTGCTTGGTCATGGTCTTCTTTGCCTTGGGCAGGTCATAGCAGCCGGTCTCCTCGTTGTACCACTCGGAGGTAGCAGCGTCGATGGCGATCATGAAGTCCTCGCCGGGCTTGTAGCCGGCCTTCTCGATGGCCTGCACGATGACCTTCAGAGCGTCTTCGTCCTTCTTCAGGTTGGGAGCATAGCCGCCTTCGTCGCCGACACCGGCTGCGGGGGTGCCGTTCTCCTTCAGAACGGTCTTCAGGGTGTGGAAGACCTCGGCGCACATACGCAGAGCTTCCTTCCAGGAGGGTGCGCCCACGGGCATGACCATGAACTCCTGGATGTCAACGTTGTTGGTGGCGTGTGCGCCGCCGTTCAGGATGTTCATCATGGGAACGGGCAGGGTCTTGGCATTGAAGCCGCCCAGGTAGGTGTACAGAGGCATGCCCAGGCTCTCAGCTGCTGCCCGTGCGCAGGCCAGGGAAGCGCCCAGGATGGCGTTGGCACCCAGCTTGCTCTTGTTGGGGGTGCCGTCCAGCTCGATGAGCAGCTTGTCAATAGCGGTCTGGTCCAGAACGTTCAGGCCGATCAGGGCCTCGGCGATCTCGTTGTTGACGTTGTCAACAGCCTTGGAAACGCCCTTGCCCAGGTAACGGGACTTGTCGCCGTCACGCAGCTCGCAGGCTTCGTAGATGCCGGTGGATGCGCCGGAAGGCACGCATGCACGGCCCACGACGCCGTCGTCCAGGTAAACTTCAACTTCAACAGTGGGGTTGCCGCGGGAGTCCAGGATCTCACGGCCCAGAACATCAACGATTTCAATCATCTGCTTCATGTTCAATTTTCGCTCCTTTAAAATAATGATTACCGGTTCGGATATACCGGGGTCAAACGATCAGGGTCTTGCCGTCCATCTCTGCGGGCTGGTTCAGGCCCATGAGGTCCAGCATGGTGGGGGCAATGTCAGCCAGACGGCCGTCCCGCAGGTGGACGTCTGCACCCACGATGCACAGGGGGACCACATTGGTGCTGTGGGCGGTGAAGGGCTTGCCTTCGCCGTCCACCATCTGCTCGGCGTTGCCGTGGTCGGCAGTGATGAGGGCCACGCCGCCCATTTCGGTCACGGCGGACACCACCTGACCCACGCAGGTGTCAACGGTTTCAACAGCCTTTACGGCGGCATCGAAGACACCGGTGTGGCCAACCATGTCGCAGTTGGCAAAGTTCAGGATGACCACGTCATACTTGCCGCTCTTGATGCGGCTCACAGCTTCTTCGGTGACGGCGTATGCGCTCATTTCAGGCTGCAGGTCGTAGGTAGCAACCTTGGGGGAGGGGATGAGGCAGCGATCTTCGCCGGGGAAGACAGCCTCCTGGCCGCCGTTGAAGAAGAAGGTCACGTGGGCATATTTTTCGGTTTCGGCAATGCGCAGCTGAGTCAGGCCCAGCTGGCTCAGATACTGGCCAAAGATGTTGTCCAGCTTCTCATGGGGGAAAGCGATGGACACATTGGTCAGGCTGGCATCGTATTCGGTGGTGCAGACGAACTGCACGGGGACAAAGCCCTTCTTGCGCTCCAGGTCGGTAAAGTCGGGATCGGTGAGAGCACGGGTGATCTCACGGGCGCGGTCAGGGCGGAAGTTCATGAAAATGACAGAGTCTCCAGCCTGGATGGCGCCTTCCCGGCAGCATACCACAGGTTCCATGAACTCGTCGGTGACCCCTGCATCATAGGAGGCCTGGATGGCCTGGACGGGGTCGGGGTTGAAGGGACCCTCGCTGCAGACCATGGCATCGTATGCCTTCTGCAGGCGTTCCCAACGGCTGTCACGGTCCATGGCATAGTAACGGCCGGAGACCACAGAGACCTGACCCAGGCCGATCTCCTGGATCTTGTTCTGCAGCTGCTCCATAAAGCCCTTGCCGGAGGAGGGGGACACGTCACGGCCGTCCAGGAAAGCGTGGATGTAAAGCTGCTCCACGCCCTGCTCCTTGGCCAGATCCATGAGGGCAAACAGATGGGTGATGTGGCTGTGAACGCCGCCATCAGACAGCAGACCCATCAGGTGGAGGGCAGTGCCGTTTTCCTTGCAGGCCCGGATGGCCTCCAGGTAGGCGGGGTTCTGGAAGAAGGTACCCTCCTGGATAGCCAGGCTGATCTTGGGCAGATCCTGGAAGACCACGCGGCCTGCGCCGATGTTGGTGTGGCCAACTTCACTGTTGCCCATCTGGCCGTCGGGCAGACCAACGTTCAGGCCGGAGGCCTCCAGCTGGCAGAAGGGGTGCTGGGAGAACAGGTAGTCCAGCTGCGGGGTGGCAGCTGCCTGGACAGCGTTGCCGGGGGTGTCTTCCCCCAGGGCGAAGCCGTCCATGATGATCAAAACGGTAGGTGTCTTCATAGGACCTCCTGGCTGTGGGATCCCCACAGCCGATGATACTGATTTATCAAGAAAAAGTATTATTCCTGATTTGCGATCTGAATGATCTTGAGGAAGCTCTCCACTTTCAGGGAGGCAGAGCCGATGAGGCCGCCGTCCACATCCTCTTGTGCAAGGAGAGCTTCTGCATTGTTTTCGTTCATGGAACCACCGTACTGGATGGTGGTGGAGCGGGCGATCCGGGCACCGTAAAGCTTGCGCAGGATGCCGCGGATGGCAGAGCAGACCTCTCCTGCCTGCTCGGGGGTGGCGGTGTTGCCGGTGCCGATGGCCCAGATGGGCTCGTAGGCGATGACCACATGGCGCATCTGCTCAGGGGTGACCCCGGCCAGAGCGGTCTTGATCTGGTAGCTGATGAGCTCCAGGGTGACCCCCAGCTGGCGCTGGTCCCAGTCCTCGCCCACGCAGATGATGGGGTTCAGGCCGGCCTCCAGAGCGGCGTGGACCTTGCGGTTGACCACCAGGTCGTTTTCGCCAAAGAGATTCCGTCGTTCGCTGTGGCCCACGATGACGTACTTTACATCCAGGTCGGCCAGCATGTCAGCAGAGACCTCGCCGGTAAAGGTGCCTTCGTTGGCCCAGTGACAGTTCTGGGCGCCCACAGCGATGCGGCTGTCCTTCAGGATCTTGGATGCAGCGGGAATGTCCACATAGGGCACGCACAGGGCGATGCTGCACCGCTTGGCCCGGGGCAGGCCGGCCTTCAGTTCCTCAGCAAAGACTTTGGCCTCGGAAGGGGTCTTGAACATCTTCCAGTTGCCCGCAATGATGGTTTTACGATATTTTCTGTTCATATCCTTATTATCTGTTCCGAATGGATCACTTATCGTTCAGGCAGACCACGCCGGGCAGGGCCAGACCCTCCAGGAACTCCAGGGAGGCACCGCCGCCGGTGGAGATGTGGGTGATCTTGTCTGCCAGGCCGGACTTTTCCACAGCAGAGGCGGAGTCGCCGCCGCCCACGATGGTGATGGCACCTTCCAGATCGGCCAGAGCCTTGGCCACAGCGTTGGTGCCTTCTGCGAAGGCGTCAAACTCGAAGACACCCATGGGACCGTTCCAGATGACGGTGCCTGCACCCTTAATGGCCTCGGAGAAGAGTTCCACGGTCTTGGGGCCGATGTCCATGCCCATCCAGCCGTCGGGGATCTGACCGGCGGTGACCACCTGGTACTCGGCATCGCCGGAGAACTCCTTGGTGATCTTGTTGTCCACGGGCAGCAGGAGCTTCACGCCCTTTTCCTTTGCCAGGGCGATCATGTTGCGGGCGTAGTTCAGGCGATCCTCGTCCAGGAGGGATTCGCCGATGTCGCCGCCCATGGCCTTCTGGAAGGTGTAAGCCATGCCGCCGCCGATGATGATGGTGTCAGCAATGTTCAGCAGATTGTTGATGACGCCGATCTTGTCGGCCACCTTAGCGCCGCCCAGGATAGAGACCAGAGGACGCTGGGGGTTTTCCAGGGCACCGCCCATGACGGCCAGCTCCTTTTCCACCAGGAAGCCTGCCACGGCGGGCATGTAGTCGGCAACACCAGCGGTGGAGGCGTGGGCACGATGGGAGCAGCCGAAGGCGTCAAAGACGAAGATGTCGGCCAGGGAAGCCAGTTCCTTGGCGAATTCGGGGTCGTTCTTCTCCTCTTCCTTACGGAAGCGCAGGTTTTCCACCAGCATGACCTGACCGGGCTGCAGGGCAGCGGCCATCTCCTTGGTGTTGGGGCCCAGCACGTCGGTGGTCATGGGCACGGGAATGCCCATCAACTTTTCCAGGTGCTCCCGGGCGGAGTACAGGGAGTTCTCCTTCTTCCACTCGCCCTTGGGACGGCCCAGGTGGGAGGTCAGGATAACGGCGGCGTTCTGGTCCAGCAGGTAGCGGATGGTGGGGATGGTGGCGATGATACGGGTGTCGTCCAGGATCTCGCCGGTCTTCTTGTCGTAGGGAACGTTAAAGTCGCAGCGCATCAGGATCTTCTTGCCGGCGACGTCGATATCACGAATGTTCTTCTTGTTGTAATTCATAGGAAAAAAGCCCCTTCTCTTTTTTTCAATGGTTGATTCATTCTTCGTGGGTAATACTCTCTTGTTTCATTTCGCCCTCTCCGGTCAGGCCGGGAAAGTCCAGCTGACGGAGGGCCTCGTAGGTCACAACGGCCACAGAGTTTGCCAGGTTCAGGCTGCGGGCGTCGGGACGCATGGGGATGCGGATACACCGATGGGCATGGGCCTCGCGGAACCACTGGGGCAGACCGGCGGTCTCTTTTCCGAAAAAGAGCCAGGAGTCCTGGGTGAAGGCTGCCTTGCTGTAGTCCTGGGGGGCCTTGGTGGTGGCCAACCACAGATCGGTGATGGTGTTTTTGCGAAACAGATCTTCCAGGTTGTCATAGACCTGGACATCCACCATGTGCCAGTAGTCCAGACCTGCTCGCTTCACTGCCTTGTCGCTGATGTCAAACCCAAGGGGTCTGACCAGGTGCAGACGGCTGCGGGTGGCGGCGCAGGTGCGGGCGATGTTGCCGGTGTTCATGGGGATCTCCGGTTCTACGAGAACGATGTTAAGCATGATATCTGTCGCCTCGATCCTTCTTTGCTGTCATTCTGATACAGCTTGCATTTTACTGCAAGTGGGTCTGGAATTCAACCAAAATGTTTTGAAAAGTGAGAAAAATCCGGAAATTGAGATAAAGTATCAAATTTCAGAGCCGATTTTTAGATAATTCGTTCCCTTTGCCTATTGGACAGTGACAAGAAAATGCAGGAAATCCGTCGTGTTGGGCGAAATGCCAAAGAACTGATGCCCCGAAAAAATGGACTTGACAAAAGTCGTGTTATAGATTACTCTATTTTGTAGAATAATCTATAAAGAGGTGATAGTATGAACCAAACCAACAAGGCGCTTCACGGGGCCATGGAGGACCTGCATCACATTCGATCTGTGCTGGATGGTCCGGCGGCCCTCCGGCCTCTGGCTCCCTACTTCCTGTGCACCGGGGTGGTGTGGCTGACCTATGCCGTCATCATGGCCTCCATCACTGTCCCTGACACGCTGGGATATTTGTGGCCCAATGTTTCGGCCTTTGTCTTTGAGTCCTTCGGGGCCCTCACCATGGTGGTGTACGACTATGGCAAATGGGTCATCTGGGCCTTCCTTCTGGTCCAGTGCGGCCTGTGGCAGAGAGAGAAGACCGCCCAGGCCCTGACCGGGACCGCCCGTCGGAGCCTTACCACCTGGCAGGTCTTTTTGCTCCTGTACCTGGTCTTTGTCATCGCCCTGGAGGTGGCCCGGGGTGCCGCCACCAATGAGGTGCAGATGCTTTCCGAGGGTATGTTCTACTTTTGGCAGACTGCCGGGCTGCTGCAGAACGCCCTGCCCATTCTTTTCCCGGCTCTGCCCCTGATCCTCATGGGGAACCAGTTGGAGGACAAGGCTCTCTCCCTGTGGGGCTGGCTGAGCCTGGTCTGGGGTGTGGCATTGGTTGCCATCTCCCTGTACGGTCTGTCCTTGAATGGGACCATGATGGAGACGGGCCTGCTTTTGGTCAGTACTTTCCTGTCTCTGCTTATGGGTTTCCTGGCCCCCATCGGTCTGCTGCTGACCGCCTGGCGGCTGGGAAGGAAAGGAGAATACCATGAAACTTGATCAGATCCCCTCTGCGTTTCAATCCCGTCTGCGGCTGTCGGTCATCGCTGCCTTGTTGACTGGCCCTCAGAACTTCCGGGCCCTTCAGGACCTCACCGGGGCAACCCCCGGCAACCTGGGCAAGCAGCTGGAGCTGCTGGAAGGAGAGGGCTACATTCAAAGTAAGAAGGAATTCGTAGGCCGTCGGCCCAACACCACCTACACCCTTCTGCCCTTCGGCCGGGATCAGTTCGCCCAGTATGTGGCCCTGCTGGAATCTGTCCTGGCCCAGGCGGCCCCTGTGGAGGAGGAACCCGAACCGGAGCCCCTGCCCCAGGGGAAACAGGCCCCTGGATTTGCCTGAAAGACCGTGAAAACCGCGCCGTTGTAGTCGGCGCGGTTTTTCTGTCCTCAAACTTGTTTGATTTTTCTGTTGAGAAACGGCGGCGGCTGTGCTAGAATTATCCTGTTGCATTGGGTCCATTTTTAGGGCCCCCGCACCCTACATATAAAATAGGTGCCAACCGCACCCTGGAGATAAAGGAGAACCGCTATGAAATTAGGTATCGTGGGTCTGCCCAACGTGGGCAAGAGCACCCTGTTCAATGCCATCACCAATGCAGGCGCAGAGTCCGCCAACTACCCCTTCTGCACCATCGATCCCAATGTGGGCATGGTCACCGTCCCCGACGCCCGTCTGGACAAGCTGGCCGAGATCTACAACCCCAAGAAGAAGACCCCCGCCGTCATCGAGTTCGTGGACATCGCCGGTCTGGTGAAGGGCGCCTCCAAGGGCGAGGGCCTGGGCAACAAGTTCCTGGCCAACATCCGTGAGACCGACGCCATCGTCCATGTGGTCCGCTGCTTCGACGACAGCAACATCATCCATGTGGAGGGCTCCTGCGACCCCGCCCGTGACATCGAGATCATCGACATTGAGCTCATCATGGCCGACATGGAAATGGTGGAGCGCCGCATCGACAAGGACACCAAGGCCGCCAAGGGCGACAAGAAGTTCCTCCACTCTGCCGAGGTCTTCAAGGGCCTGCTGGCCTGGCTGGGTGACGGCAAGTCCGCCCGCAGCTACCCCTGCGACCCCGAGGACATGGAGATCCTCCAGACCTCTGACCTGCTGACCCTGAAGCCCATCATCTTCGCCGCCAACATGGACGAGGAGGGCTTTAAGAACCATGAGAACAACCCCTACTACCAGGCCGTCCTGAAGGCTGCTGAGGGTGAGAATGCCCAGGTGGTGCCCATCTGCGCCAACGTGGAGGCTGACATCGCCCAGATGGACCCCGAAGACCGGGAGATCTTCCTGGAGGACCTGGGGGTGGAGGAGTCCGGTCTGGACCGTCTCATCAAGGCCAGCTACACCCTGCTGGGCCTGATCTCCTACCTGACCGCCGGCGAGGACGAGTGCCGTGCCTGGACCATCACCCGGGGCACCAAGGCACCCAAGGCCGCCGGTAAAATCCACACCGACTTCGAGCGTGGCTTCATCCGTGCAGAAGTGGTGGGCTTTGAGGACCTGGACGCTTGCGGCGGCTCCATGACCGCTGCCAAGGAGAAGGGCCTGGTCCGTTCCGAGGGCAAGGAGTACGTGATGCAGGACGGCGACGTGGTCCTGTTCCGCTTCAATGTCTAAGACTGTTCTCATCACCGGGGCCTCCCGGGGCATCGGGGCGGAGACCGCCCGGCGGTTCGCCCGGGAGGGCTATGCCGTTGGCGTGAACTACTGCAGCTCCCAGGCCCGGGCGGAAGAACTGGTCCGGGAGCTGGAGGCCATGGGGGTGTCCGCCAAAGCCTATGGGGCGGATGTCTCCGACCGGGCCCAGGTGGATCGGATGGTTGGTGACTTCCTGTCTGACTTTGGCCATATGGATGTGCTGGTGTGCAACGCCGGCATCGCCCGGCAAGAGCTCTTCACCGACGTGACCGAGGCCCAGTGGCGGCAGATGCTGGGCATCAACCTGGACGGGGTCTTCCACTGCTGCCAGGCTGCCCTGCCGGATATGATCCGCCGGAAGTCCGGTCGGGTCATCACCCTGTCCTCCATGTGGGGCCAGGTGGGGGCCTCCTGCGAGGTGGCCTATTCCGCTGCTAAGGCGGGGGTCATCGGCCTGACAAAAGCTCTGGCCAAGGAGGTGGGTCCTTCGGGGATCACCGTCAACTGCGTGGCCCCCGGGGTCATCGAGACCGAGATGAACGGCCTCCTGGACCAGGAGACCAAGGATGCTCTGGCGGAGGAGACCCCTCTGGAGCGGATGGGCACCCCGGCTGACGTAGCCGAGGCCATCTGGTTTTTGGCCAGCCAGGGTGGCAGCTTCTTCACCGGTCAGGTGCTGGCCCCCAACGGCGGCTTTATCATTTAATACCAGTGATTGGAAAGGACGAAACCTGCGGGTTTCGTCCTTTTTCATAGTATTTTCTCCCAAACAGTCGATTCTCCTTGCTCTAAGCACAAAAATACGGTATCATGACAGTAATAATATCTTTGTAAAGACAAGGAGTGACGGCATGGCAGACGGGAATACTCACATCTATTTCGGCATTGGGGTGCTGGCTGCCCTGCCGGAACGGATCAGCCAGAAGCTGGCCCGGGATATGGACGCCTTTTATCTGGGCCTTCAGGGACCGGACCCCTTGATCTTCGATCCCCGCACCCAAAAGGAAGCCCGGGGCTTCCATAAACGATGGGAAGTGGCCCTGCCCGGTCTGGTGAATGCCATGCTGTACGGCGGAGAGAGCATGTGCAGCTTTGCGGCAGGGGGATACCTCCATTACGTCCTGGACGATATCGTCCATCCCCCCATCTGGGAATGGATGAAGGAGGGGGCCAACCACATGCGCATGGAACTGGCCCTGGACTTCATGATCCTGGCTGAGGAGGGCATCAAAAAGATGCCCCGTCTTTTCACCCAGGGGCGGAAGCGGGTGGCCCCCTATGCTTACTTGATTCTTCCCACCGCCACCCCCAACCAGTACCTCACCGGCCTGCGCCATATGCAGGTGACCATCGACTACCTCCGCCAGCGGGGGCCCGATAGTCTTGGACGGCTGACCCTGGCGGAAAAAGACCATGTGGCAGACCTTCGCCGCCGGGTGGACGAGGGCATCCAGCCCACAGCCGACCGGCTGGTGGAGCTCATTGGATGAGAAAGGAGCGGCCATGGCCAACTACAGAGCACAGCTGCGGGACCTTCAGCAGAAGGCATACCAGAAAAACCATCTGGAGAACCTGGCGGCAGAACTGGAAAAGGAATACGAGGACCTGAAGCAAAAGGTCTTCCTCTATGAGGCCCAGATGAACCAGGAGCAGGCCGACGTGGATAAGCTGGAGGGCCGCAGTCTGTCCGCCTTCTTTGCCGGCCTTCGGGGCAACAAGGAGGAGCGGCTGGACAAGGAACGCCAGGAGGCCCGGGCAGCCCGGGTGAAGTACGATATGGCTCTTCTGGAGCGAAATCAGGTGGAGGATCAGCTCCGCCGGACCCGGGAGGAACTGGCCGACCTGGAGACCATCCCTGCCCAGCGGGAAGCCATTCTGGACCAGTGGGCCCAGGCGGTGAAGGCCGTGGGCGGCGCTGCAGGCAAGGCCGTCCTGGACCTGGAGGAGAAACGGGCCTGGTATGAGGGCCAGCGCCGGGAGATCAGCGAGGCTGTGGCAGCGGGACAGGAAGCCCTGACCCATGCTGATGGTATTTTAGATAGTCTAAACTCGGCAGATGGATGGGCCACGATGGATGTTTTTGGAGGCGGTCTGTTGTCCTCTGTGTTTAAGTATGACGCCATCGACCAGGCCCAGGCCAAGGTGGAGGGGCTGCAGCTGGCTCTGCGCCGGTTCCGGACCGAGCTGGTGGATGTCTCCGTGGATGCTGACCTGAACTTCACCATGGATGGGACTACCCAGTTCTTTGATGTCTTCCTTGATAATATCTGCACAGATTTTCGCGTTATGGATGAGATCAACAAGTCTCAGGAACGGGTGTGGCAGGTGAAGAAAGAGATCCAGTCTCTGCAGGAACATCTGACCCAGCAGGACAGCCAGCACCAGGCCGACCTGGAACAGCTGGACCGAGACCTGGAAGAACTGCTTTTGAACATGGAACAGGACACGTAAACAGTACGGCAGAGAGTGGCGGTTGGCCGCTCTCTGCTGTTGTACTTTTTTCGGAGAAATATGGAGGGATATGCTATGAAAAAACGTATGTTGAGTCTGGCGTTGGTCTTTTCCTTTCTGTTGGCGCTGTGCCCCTTGCCGGTTGCCCTGGCGGCCGACCTATCCGGTGCGGAGGTGACCGTCCTTGGTGGCTCCTTTGTGTATAACGGCAAAGCCCAGGAACCGAACGTCACCGTGAGCCTGGACGGAATGGTTCTGAACGAGGAGGCAGACTATACCCTGTCTTACGGGAATAACGTCAACGCCGGAGAGGGGCGGGTGACAGTCACCGGAACAGGAAATTATGGTGGAACTGCCGGTGCAACGTTCACCATTGAGCCCTATACCCTGACGGCAAAGCATTTGGAAGGGCAGGATGTTTGCAAGAAAACCTTTGATGAGAGAGCAAAAGCTTATCCTGAGATCAAAGCCTCTGCCAATGGAGAAACAGTAAAAGTGGACTACAACAAGGCGCTCTATTCCCAGAAGGGAGCAGGGGCTGCCTCCGTTACGGTTTCCGGTTTGAAATTGCCGGCTGGGTGCGAGAACTATGTCCTGGAGGAGGGACTGACCGAGCTTGTCCTGGATGGACAGATCCTTCCTCAGCAGACAAAGGTAAACAATGGCACGGTTGAAGTGGGCCAGACCCTGGACCTCTGGACCCTGGTGGAGAATGCAGGGGTGGTTGGCAGCGACGGCGGTCCCACCGCATCCTTTGATATCATCGAACCGGCGGACAAGCTAGGCTGTGCCGAGCCCTCGCCGGAGCATGTTTTTACCGCAGGCAGCAAACCCGGTGTGCTCACCTTGTCTGCCAGCATATCGGAAAGCTACTGGGACGAGGATGAGACCCCTGATTACACAGGTGTGGTGGCAGAGACATTTACCATCACCATCACCGAACCTAAGCAGGAGGAAACACCGCCTGCTTCTCCGCCCGAACCCTCGGTTCCAACCCCGATTCCGCCTTCGGTCACCCAGAATCAGCCCCAGGAGAAACTGGTCATCACCGGAGCCAAAGACATCACCTATGGCCAGACCCTTCAGCTGTCCTGCAAAGGCGGCAGCACCAATGGGGCTGTGACCTGGGGCATTGCCGCGTTTGCAGCCAGCGGCCAGGCAGACATCAGCCCTGCCGGATTGCTTACGCCCACCAAGGCGGGCACGGTGTGGGTCACAGCCACCATGGCGGGGAATGACACCTATCAGGATGTGACCGCCGATGCAGTGAAGCTCACCATCCGGCAAGCGCCGATTCGCATTACCGTGTCCAACAAAACAGCCCAGATGGGAGACCCGGTCCCGGCCCTGACCACCTCGGACTATTCCGTTTCCGGTCTGGTGGGAAGGGATAAGCTGGCCACCCTGCCTACCCTGTCCTACGAGACCACCCCTGACATGACCCGGGCGGGAACGGTGGCCATCCTGGCCTCGGGAGCTGCTGTCCCGGCTGGCGGAAACTACGATCCCAACATCACCTATTTGCCCGGTAAGCTGACCATTGGCGCAGCCTATCCTATCACCATCCTTGCGGCTGAAGGCGGCGTGGTCACTGCCGATGCCGCTCAGGCCCCGGAGGGAGCGGTTGTCACCCTGACGGCCCAGCCTGAGAAAGGGTTCGTGTTGGATTCCCTCAAAGTGGAGTCCGGCAGCACCGTCATCCAGACAAGGGAAGCAGGGAAGGGGAAGGTTACCTTTACCATGCCGGATGGCGGCGTTCTGGTCACGCCAACCTTTGTGACAAAAGAACTGCCGTTCACCGATGTGAAGACCCAGGACTGGTTCTATGAGAGCGTGGCTTATGTGTACGAAAATGGTCTGATGAATGGCACCTCGGACACTGCCCTTACCCCCAACGGGACCACCACCCGAGGGATGATCGTCACCATCCTCTATCGCCTGGCGGGCAGCCCCGAGGCGGCGGCATGGTCTCCCTTCCATGATGTGGCGCCCGGCAAGTATTACGCCGAGCCCATTGCCTGGGCGGCCTGGAACGGTATCGTCAACGGCAAGACGGCCACCAGCTTTGGGCCCAACGATCCCATTACCCGGGAGCAGATGGCGGCCATCCTGTACCGCTATGCCGGGTTCCGGGAGATGGATGTGTCCCAGCGAGGGGACCTGACCCAGTTCGGAGATCAGGAGAAGGTCAGTTCCTATGCCCGGGAGGCTCTGGCCTGGGCCAACGGTGCCGGACTCATCACCGGCAAGGGCGGCGGTGTCCTGGACCCCAAGGGGCCGGCTACCAGAGCCCAGGTGGCAGCCATTTTCCAGCGATTCTGTGAGGGAACCAACCAGTGAAAAACAGCCCGGAGGGGGAGAAAACACTCCTCCTCCGGGCTCCAAAATATTTTTCAAAAAGTGTAAAATAATGCTTGACTTTTGCAGAAAGGGTGGTATAATCATTTTTGTCGGTTGCGAGAGAGCACCGAACAAAGGAAATAGCGGGTTTGTGTAAAGGTAGCACAGCAGACTCTGACTCTGTTTGTGAGGGTTCGAATCCTTCACCCGCTGCCAAAGCCGAGGACGAAAGTCCTCGGCTTTTTCGTTAATATTTCCGCATTTCGATATAGAGGAAGAAACAATGGCTAACATCATCGAAGTCACCGAATTCAACGCCCCTGAGCTGGATGTCTTTGCCCGGCTCACGGAAGCCCAGCTCCGCAACCGGATGGAGCCGGAAAAGGGCGTGTTCATTGCCGAAAGCCCCAAAGTCATCAGCGTGGCCCTGGATGCGGGGTGCCAGCCCAAGGCTCTGCTCATGGAGCGCAAGCACATTGAGGGCCAGGCCAGGGAGATCATCGCCCGCTGCGGGGACATTCCTGTGTACACAGCAGACCGGGAGGTCCTGGCCGGTCTCACCGGCTTCCAGCTGACCCGGGGCATCCTGTGCGCCATGAGCCGCCCCAAGCAGCCCTCTGTGGAGGAGATCTGCGCCAAGGCCCGCCGGGTGGCCGTCCTGGAGGGGATCGTGGACACCACCAATGTGGGTGCCATCTTCCGTTCTGCTGCCGCTCTGGGCATGGATGCGGTCCTCCTGAGCCCCACCTGCTGCGACCCTCTGAATCGCCGTGCCGTCCGGGTGAGCATGGGTACGGTCTTCCAGATCCCCTGGGCCCGCCTGGGGGAGGAGGCCAGCCAGTGGCCGGGTGAGGGGATGGCCCGCCTCAAGGCCATGGGCTTCCGAACTGCCGCCATGGCCCTGAAGGAGGACTCTGTCTCTGTGGAGGATCCCATACTCATGGCCGAGGACAAGCTGGCCATCATCCTGGGCACCGAGGGGGATGGCCTGGGAGCTGAGACCATCGACAGCTGCGACTACACCGTCCTCATCCCTATGGCACACGGGGTGGACTCCCTGAATGTGGCAGCCGCCAGCGCCGTGGCCTTCTGGCAGCTGCGGGCAAGATAAACGCAAAAATACCTGAGAGGAGATTTCCTCTCAGGTATTTTTTATAGGTAGAGTTGATTGGGCTTTCGGCCCTTGCAGGACTTCCGCATGGCAAGGCCTGCGGGAATCAGGACCAGAGGACTGACCTTTCGGGCCCGCTGGGGGCAGAAGGCTGTGCATGCCATGCAGGAGATGCAGATCTTTGTGTTGGTATGGTTGGGGGCATCCTGGGGGATGGCGCCAACAGGACAGTGCCGGGCGCAGTGTCCGCAGCGGATGCAGCCGTGGTCTGCCTTGGGCTTCATGGGAATGCCGTTGTACGCCCGATAGGGGAAATGACCGGGGACGGTCAGGTCTTCAGAGGTCTCGCAGGACAGCTTCTCTTTGATCTGTTTAGCAAAGTCCATCAGCTCCCGATGATCCTGGTTGTCGGGGCGGCCCGGGCCGAACTGCGGCATGATGGAGTGCTGGGCCACGGCTTCCAGTGCGGCCACGGGACGGAACCCTGCCTGGGTGAGCACGTCCTTCAGTTCCAGCAGGGTGTCATCAATGGCTCGGTTGCCGTAAACTGCCATGAGAATGGCCCTGGCCCCGTTTCCTTTCATCCTGGAAAGCCGCTTGACCGCAGGGGCAGGGACCCGCCCGCCGAAGGAAGGAACGGCCACGATACAGAGGTCCTCCTGGGTAAGGGGGATGGCAGAGAAGTCTGCCGTCCGGTCCATCAGGTCCACCACACGAACATCGGCGGAGAATTCTTTGGTCAGCAGGTTGGCTGTTTTCATGGTGCCGCCGGTGGGGCTGAAGAGGATCTCATAGGTCATGTCAGGGGCTCCCTTCCTTGGATATCTTTGGTTCCATTATACAGGAAGATTGGGAAGGGTGCAACGGCTCCGGAGCAATTCAGGCGGGTTCCGGGGACTGAAATTCTGTGAGATCCCCCCAGAATCTCTTGGGCATATGGGTCTGGCGGCACTTGGGGTTATGCCGGGAGGGGATGGCGATGGTGTTATAAAATTTTCGCCACAATGCTTGGCATTCCAGCTCTGCCTGGTCGGGCTTGTCCAGGTCCAGATGGTCCACGGGACGGATCTTCCACTTGCCCCCGGCGTAGAATAGGGCCTCCTTGTGGGTCTTGTCGTGGAGGAGGAAGGCCTCGTTGGGGAGCCGCTGGCAGAAGTGGGGCCGCAGGAGGGGGAGGACCCGGTTTTTGGGGGTGATCTGCCCCACCAGCACCCCGTGGTAGTCGGCGAACCGGACAAAGCCCTTGTACTGGTGGGCCTCGTGAGTCAGGTGGTGGATGGCCCGGTCCAGGATGAGGATCCGCTGGTCGGTGACGTTCTGGGGAAGGGCGTGGGAGAAGGCCAGATAGATCAGGTCGAACATATGCCGCTCCTTTTGGGGCAGATCGGTGAGGAAGGCATAGGTCATCATCCGGCGGAAGGATTCGGAGACCTCCTGTTCCAGGTCCTGGTAGACCTGACGTGCCAGATGGGGGTCGGTGACGATCTCCCGCAGGGGATACAGGGAGAACTGTCGGTTGCCGGGAGTCAGGAAGTAGAAGGGGTATTCCTTGCGCCGGAAGCTGTCCCCCACGCAGGTGAGAAAGCCGGTGAAGGTGCCGTCGTAAGCCAGGGTGCACTGGGGCCAGGTAGACATAAAGATGACTCCTTTCCTTAAAAAATCAAGTGATAAAATGAAACATTCAGGTGAAAAGGGAGAGCTGTTCATACTGGGGTTGGATGGCCGGAGCCTCCAGAGCGGTGAGGGCACGAAGGACGTTTTCCGGCCTGGTCCGCAGGGCGGGGGTCATCCGCCCCGAGCAGGTGAGGAAGTATTGGGCCCGTTTCATGACGATACCCAGCTTTTTCAGGCTGTCCTCGTCCAGGGACCGCCAACGGCGGGCAGACAGGATCTTCCGGGCACCGATGACTCCAATGCCCGGGACCCGCAGGAGGGTCCGATAGTCGGCGGTATTTACCTCCACGGGAAAGTGTTCCAGGTGGTTCATGGCCCAGTTGCACTTGGGGTCCAGCAGGGGGTTCAGGTTGGGCTGGTCGGGAGAGAGGATCTCATCCGCCTGAAAGTGGTAAAACCGCAGGAGCCAGTCGGACTGGTACAGCCGATGCTCCCGGAGAAGGGGCGGCTTGAAGTCCAGGGGAGAGGGGAGAAGGGGGCTGTCTGCCACGGGGATGTAGGCAGAGAAAAAGACACGCTTCAGGGCGTATTTTTGGTACATTCCCTCGGAGAGCTTGAGGATGTGGTAGTCGGTTTCATCCGAGGCCCCCACGATCATCTGGGTGGATTGCCCCGCCGGGGCGAATTCCGGGGTGTGGCGGAACTTCAGTTTGTCTGCCTTGGTTTGGAGGATGCCCTCCCGGATCTGGGCCATGGGCCGGAAGATGTCGTCCTTTTTCTTGTCCGGGGCCAGCAGTGCCAGGCTTTTGGAGGAGGGGAGCTCGATGTTCACGGAAAGCCGGTCAGCCAGAAGGCCCAATCGGTGGGTGAGAAGGGGGTCCGCCCCGGGGATGGCTTTGGCGTGGATGTACCCGGAAAACCCGTACTCCTCCCGGAGGATGGTGAGGGTCTTGATCATGAGTTCGGTGGTGTAGTCCGGGCTGCGGACCACAGCGGAGCTGAGGAAGAGCCCCTCGATGTAGTTCCGCCGGTAGAAGTTGATGGTCAGGTCGGCCAGCTCCCGGGGGGTGAACATGGCTCGGGGCAGGTCGTTGGAGGTCCGGTTCACGCAGTAGCGGCAGTCGTAGCAGCAGATGTTGGTGAGCAGGACCTTCAGCAGGGTGATGCACCGGCCGTCAGCCGAGAAGGAGTGACAGCACCCGGCGGCGATGGTCTTGCCCAGCTGGCCGCCCCGGCGGTCACCGCCGCTGGAGGTGCAGGCGACGTCGTACTTGGCGGCATCGGTGAGGATCTGGAGCTTTTCGGCAATGGTCACGGTTCTCACCTCCAAAGAATCGAACTAATGTACGATTATTATATACCCCTGCGGGGCACAAAAAAACCGCCGGAGAAACACTTCTCCGGCGGTCAGGGTCAAATATGGGACTTGGTTAGCAATATCGTAAAAAGCAGGAATGAATCAAATCATCGCAAAGCGATACCATACTTCTTACCTATTCACTCTTACTTCTTACTTGGAACTGCTGCAGCAGTTCCTCACTCCTTGGGGAAGCCCTCGGGGATCTCGTGGGTCACGCAGCGGCGGCCTTCCTTGGTCCAGATGTTGCCCAGGCACTTGGTGCAGCCGATGCACTTGGACTCCTCACCCTTCTCCAGGACGTTGTAGAAGTCAGGCTGGCAGATGAAGGGACGGGAAGCGGAGACGAACTCGATGCCGGCAGCCAGGATCTGGTCCACCTGCTCCATGTTGCGGATGCCGCCAACCAGGATGGTGGGGATCTTCACTTCCTTGGCGATCTTGGAAGCGCGCTCCAGGTAGAAGGTGGGGACCTTCTTCTTGCCCAGGCCTAGCCAGTTGTAGCCGGACAGCTCGATGGCATCAGCGCCCAGAGCCTCGAACTGATTGCAGTAGTAGACGATGTCTTCTGCGTAAGCGGCGTCAGCCTCACCGGCGCAGTTGGTGTTGACCTTCACCAGGACGGGGTAGTCAGCGCCAACAGCCTCACGGATGGCGGTCAGACAGCGGGCGGGGAAGCGCATGCGGTTCTCAGCGGAGCCGCCGAAGTCGTCGGTACGCAGGTTGGAGTTGGGGTCCAGGAACTGGCTCAGCAGGTAGCCGTGGGCGCAGTGGAGCTGGACGCCGTCAAAGCCCATAGCCTTGGCGGTGACGGCTGCGTCCACGAAGTCAGCGCAGATCTTGTCCATGTCAGCCATGGTGATCTCGGTGGTCTCCATCTCGTTGGCGCCCTTCATGCCGCCGGAGGGAGCGAAGATCTTGCCGCCCTCCACACGCTTTTCGGGCATGAAGATGTTCATGCCGGCGTGCATGATCTGGAGGATCAGGCGGCCGCCCTTGGCGTGGACTGCGTCCAGGACTTCCTTCTGGGAAGCACGCTGCTCCTCGGTGGCGAAGCCAACCTGGATGCCGGTGGAGCGGGACTCGGTGGAGATGTAGCTGTAGGCAGTGATGATGGCGCCCACGCCGCTCTGGGCCACTTCGCCGTACAGAGCCACCTGCTCAGGAGCGCAGGTGCCGTCGCGGCGGCCGAAGGGATCCTGGGTGGCGGAACGGATCAGGCGGTTGGGCAGTTCCAGGGTGCCGATCTTGCCGGGAGTAAAGAGTTTAGATGCCATTGGTATCGTTCTCCTTTGTTGTCATATTGGGTTATCCTCTGGGGATTTTTCGGTTATCACTCATTATATCAAAGAAGAAGGGTGGTGGCAACTGTGTTTTTCCGGGGAATCCTCTCTTGACAGGCCGCCTTTTTGGGGGATAAGATAGCTCCATGAGAATTTTGGAGGAATGTGTCGTGGAAGGAAAGAAGAAAATGGGCTTTCTGACCGTGCTGGGGTCTTACGTCCTGTGGGGTCTCCTGCCGGGGTTCTGGACTCTGCTGGCCCCGGTGAACTCGGTCTACATCCTGGCCCAGCGGATCATCTGGTCCCTGGTCATCATGGGCATCTACCTGGTGCTGGTCCGGGCCTGGGGTGAGGTAAAGTTTGCTTTCACGGACAAGCCCACCTTCTGGCGGAGCCTGGCCAGCGGTGTGTTCATTACGGTCAACTGGGGCCTGTATATCTATGCGGTGAACTCCGGCCACGTGCTGGATGCCAGCATGGGCTACTTCATCCAGCCAGTGGTGGTTGCCCTCATCGGCTTCCTGGTCTTCCGGGAGCGGCCCACCCGGGGAGAGTGGCTCACCTTCGGTTTTGCGGCGGCGGGTATTCTGTACCTGCTCGTTACCACGGGGACAGTCCCCGTTCTGGCCCTGGCTATTGTGGTCCCCTTTGCCATCTATGGAGCGGTAAAGAAGGACCTGAAGCTCACCGCCCACACCTCCCTCTTTATGGAGACCCTCCTCATGACCCCCCTGGCCCTGGCCTTCTGCTGGTGGTGGAGCGGTCAAGTGGGGGGCTTTGAGGCCGTCATGGGGGGCTGCTCCTTCTGGCTGCTCCCTGCCTGCGGCCTGGTGACCTCCATCCCCCTGCTCCTGTTCAACATGGGCGTGAAGGTGATCCCCTACTACTTTACCGGTATCCTCATGTACATCAACCCCACCCTCCAGTTCCTAGTGGGCCTGTACATGGGTGAGCCCCTGAACCAGGACCGCCTCATCGCCTTTGTCATCATCTGGATCGGTATCCTCTTTACCCTGTGGGACAAGATCAAACTTATCCGTGCCGAAAAAAAGAACTCTCTCGCTTGACGAGAGAGTTCTTTTTTATGCTCATAGGATGTCGATGTACTCACCGGCCAGAGCCTTGTTCATGCTCCGTACGGCGCAGAACTTACCACACATGGAGCAGCTGTCCTCCTGCTCCGGGGCACGACTTCCCCGGATGGCCTTGGCGGTTTCCGGGTCCAGGGAGCAGGCCCACTGGGCTTCCCAGTCGAAGGTCCGGCGGGCATCTGCCATCCGGTCGTCCAGATCTCTGGCGTGGGGGACCTTCTTGGCAATGTCAGCGGCGTGGGCGGCAATGCGGGAGGCCATGATGCCCTGCTTCACGTCCTCCAGGTTGGGCAGAGCCAGGTGCTCGGCGGGGGTCACATAGCACAGGAAGGCTGCGCCGGAGGCAGCAGCGATGGCACCGCCGATGGCCGAGGTGATGTGGTCGTAGCCGGGGGCGATGTCGGTGACGATGGGGCCCAGGACATAGAAGGGAGCCCCCAGGCAGATGGTCTGCTGGAGCTTCATGTTGGCTTCGATCTGGTCCAGGGGCATATGGCCGGGGCCCTCTACCATGACCTGCACATCCTTGGCCCAGGCCCGCTTGGTCAGTTCGCCCAGGCGGACCAGCTCCTCGATCTGGCACACGTCGCTGGCGTCGGCCAGGCAGCCGGGACGGCAGGCGTCACCCAGGGAGATGGTCACGTCGTATTCCCGGCAGATATCCAGGATCTCGTCGTAGTACTCATAGAAGGGGTTCTCCTGGCCGGTCATGCTCATCCAGGCGAAAACCAGAGAGCCGCCCCGGGAGACGATGTTCATCTTCCGCTTATGCTTGCGGATCTGTTCGATGGTCTTTCGGGTGATGCCGCAGTGGAGGGTCACGAAATCCACGCCGTCCTGGGCATGGAGGCGGACCACGTCGATGAAGTCCTTGGCGGTCAGGGTGGCCAGGTCCCGCTGATAGTGGATGACACTGTCGTAGACGGGGACAGTGCCGATCATGGCGGGGCATTCGGCGGTGAGCTTCCGGCGGAAGGGCTGGGTGTTGCCGTGGGAGGACAGGTCCATGATGGCCTCGGCCCCCATGTCTACGGCGGCCATGACCTTCTGCATCTCCACGTCATAGTCTTTGCAGTCCCGGGAAATACCCAGGTTTACGTTGATCTTGGTGCGGAGCATGGAGCCCACACCGTTGGGGTCGATGCAGGTGTGGAGCTTGTTGGCGCAGATGGCCACCTGTCCCCTGGCCACCCAGTCCCGGATCTCCTCTTCGCTGCGGTGTTCTTTTTGGGCAACGGCCTTCATTTCAGGGGTGATGATGCCCCGCTTGGCGGCATCCATCTGTGTGGTGTAGTTTCTCATCGTATCGTTTCCTTTCAAGCAGATCATAGTTTTTCGGTGCGCAGGGCAAAGGCGTGGTCCATGGGGCCGGAGCCCTGGCCCAGGTCCAGCATGGCGGCCAGAGCGCCGGAGATGTAGCCCTTGGCCTGGTGGACGGCCTGGGTCAGAGGGAGTCCCTTGGCCAGGTTTGCGGCGATGGCGCTGGAGAGAGTGCAGCCGGTGCCGTGGGTGTTGGGATTGTGGATGCGTTTTCCCTGGAACCAGACCAGCTCCCCGTCGGCATAGAGCAGGTCGCTGGCGTCCTGAATGCCGTGGCCGCCTTTGAGGAGAACGGCGCAGCCATAGGTGTCACCGATCTTTCTTGCGGCTGCCTCCATATCCTCCTTGGTTTCCACCGGGAAGCCGGAGAGGACCCGGGCCTCCGGGAGATTGGGGGTTACCAGGTCGGCCAGGGGGAACAGCTCGGCTGTGAGGGCCTGCAGGGCATCGCTTTTCATAAGAGCGGAGCCGCTGGTGGACACCATGACTGGATCCACCACAACGTTTCTGGCGCGGTAGTGATCCAGCCTCTGGGCGATCACCCGGATGAGCTGGCTGGAAGAGACCATGCCGATCTTTACCGCATCAGGGTAGATGTCCTCAAAGACGGCATCGATCTGCTGCTGTAAAAAATCGGGGGTGGACTCCTGGATGGCCCGGACGCCGGTGGTGTTCTGGGCGGTCAGAGCCGTGACGGCGCTCATGGCGTAGACTCCGTTTAGGGTCATGGTTTTCAGATCTGCCTGAATTCCGGCGCCTCCGCTGCAGTCGCTGCCTGCAATGGTCAATGCTGTTTTCAGCTTCATTGCTTTCTTCTCCTTTCTGGTGTCAGCATCGTTTTATAGAGCGGCATAAGGTGGTGCCCCCAATATGCCGCTGAGGGATTATAAAATTTTGAGCTCTCTGGCCCGTTCCTTCAGTTCCTGGGCGGCCAGGGTGGGGTCGTCTGCCTTCATGATGGCGGAAACCACACAGATGCCGGCAATGGGGATCCCTGCCAACACGTGAATGTTGTCCTTATTGAGACCGCCGATGGCATTGACGGGGATGGGCACGGCGGCGCAGATCTCCCGGAGGGTATCGGTGGAAGTCAGGACGGTTCGCACCTTGGTGGTGGTGGGATAGATGGCTCCCACCCCCAGGTAGTCCGCTCCCTGTTCCCAGGCCTCCTTTGCCCAGGGGACAGTCTTGGCGGTGGCCCCGATGATTTTGTGGGGGCCCATAAGCTTTCGGGCAACGGCAACGGGCAGGTCGCTGGTTCCCACGTGGACCCCTTCGGCATCTACGGCCAGAGCCACGTCTACCCGGTCGTCAATGATGAGGGGGACCTGGTACCGCTGGGTGAGCTGGTGGACCTTTTCCGCAAGCTCCATATATTCCCGGGTGGACCGTTCCTTTTCCCGCAGCTGCAGGAGGGTCACACCTCCTTCCAGGGCCTGCTCGACCCGGCGGAGGAAGACCTCCTCGGTGAGATTTGTGCTGTCGGTAATAAAATATAAACTGGGATCAAAGGGTTTCATGGCATCCTCACACATACACGTAGTCATTCAGGACCGGCTGGAGACCCTCTCCGGACATATCCCGGTACATGGTGTCCAGGCTGCGGTCGTCGTCGATCTCAAACTGCTCGTCTCCCTTGGCGGCATCATCTTCCTTCCCTGTGTACTTGCTCTCGTGGTCACCGATGCCGGTGGAGACCCCGGCGGAGACCTTGGTGGCGGCGATCTTCACGATGCCGTTGCGGAAGGATGCGCTCTCCCGGGAGGAGACGGTGATGCCCACGAAGGGCAGGAAGATGCGGTAGGCGCAGATCACCTGACAGAGCTGGGTCTCCCCCACATCCAGGGGGTTGATCTTGTCGTTGTTGATGATGGGGCGCAGTCTGGGGCAGGAGAGGGACATCTCCGCATGGGGATATTTCCGCTGGAGGTAGTATACGTGCAGGGCGCTGGCCAGGGCATCCTTCCGGAAGTCGGAGAGGCCCAGCAGGGCAGAAAAGGCGACCCCTCGCATCCCGCCCCGCAGGGCCCGCTCCTGGGCGTCGAACCGGTAAGGCCACACCCGCTTGTGGCCCTGGAGGTGGAGGGACTCGTATCTGTCCCTGTCGTAGGTCTCCTGGAAGACCGTCACATAGTCCGCCCCGCACTGATGGAGATACTGGTACTCATCGGTGTTTACGGGGTAGATCTCCAAGCCCACCAGACGGAAATACTTTCGGGCCAGCTTGCAGGCCTCTCCAATGTACTGCACATCGCTTTGGGCCCGGCTCTCGCCGGTGAGAAGGAGGATCTCCTCCATACCGGAGTCGGCAATGATCTGCATCTCATGCTCGATCTGCTCCAGGTCCAGCTTCATGCGTCTGATGTGGTTGTAGCAGTTGAACCCGCAGTACACGCAGTAGTTTTCACAGTAGTTGGCGATGTACAAGGGGGTGAACAGGTATACCGTGTTGCCGAAGTGCTTGCTGGTCTCCATCCGGGCCCTCTGGGCCATTTCCTCCAGGAAGGGCTCTGCCGCAGGGGAAAGGAGGGCTTTGAAGTCCTCTATGCTGCAGGTGTCGTGGTCCAGAGCGGTGCGGACATCCTGGGCAGTATAGGCGGAGGGATCGTAGTCCTCCATCTGGGACAGGACCTGGCGGCAGACGTCGGATTCGATCACTTCCATTCCCGGCAGGTATTCCATGTGGCTTTTCCGGCTGGAGGGGTCGGTCTCCAGCAGATGCTTCTTTTCCAGAGCAGCCGGAGACAGATGCTCGGAATCGACAAAGAATTGATTCTCCATACCGTTCTCCTTAGTCCCGGAGGAAGCCGGTCAGGGGGTCGGAGGCGGAAGCCCCCCGGGTCAGCACCCGGCCCAGGCCGGACAGGTATGCCTTACGGCCGGCTTCGATGGCCTGACGGAAAGCGGCTGCCATGAGGGGGAGGTCTCCGGCGGTGGCCAGGGCGGTGTTGGCCATGATGGCGGCGGCGCCCATCTCCATGGCCTCGCAGGCCTGGGAGGGTCTGCCGATGCCGGCGTCCACGATGATGGGCAGGTCGATCTCGTCAATGAGGATCTGGATGAACTCCCGGGTGGCAAGGCCCTTGTTGGAGCCGATGGGGGAGGCCAGGGGCATGATGGTGGCGGCGCCGGCATTGACCATGTCCCGGGCGGCATTCAGATCGGGATACATATAGGGCATGACCACAAAGCCCTCCTTGGCCAGGATCTCGGTGGCCTTGATGGTCTCCTGGTTGTCGGGGAGGAGATACTTGGTGTCCCGCATGATCTCCACCTTGATAAAGTTGCCGCAGCCCAGCTCTCTGGCCAGGCGGGCAATGCGGACGGCCTCCTGGGCGTTTCTGGCGCCGGAGGTGTTGGGCAGCAGGGTGACCCCTTCCGGGATGTGGTCCAGGATGCTCTCCTGGTCCTTGGTGTTGGCCCGGCGGACTGCCAGGGTGATGATCTCGGCACCGGCATCCCGGATGGCGGCCTCGATGAGCTTCATGGAGTACTTGCCGGAGCCGAGAATGAACCGGGACTGGAACTCGTGTCCGCCGATGATCAGCTTGTCATTGTTTTTCATGGTTGGATCCTTCTTTCTTATACGTCAAATTCGCCTGCCAGAATGCGCAGGACGGTGTGGGCCTGATGGGCGGCGCAGACCATGACCCGGGGGGCCACCAGACCGATGGTGTTGGCTGTGTCGCTGGTCCCATCGCCGCAGAGGTAAAACCGCTTCGTGATCTTTCTGGTTCGGATGGTGTTGGGGGTTCCCATGCCGGCCATGCCGGAGGCTGCCACCAGATAGACCGAGGGAAACTGCTCCAGCACGCCGTTCACCAGCATGGCTTTTGCCTCCGGGTCATCAAAGGCCTCGCAGACCACATCCACACCATCCAACAGGGCAGAGAGGTTGTCCTCAGTGATCCGCTCGGTGACGAGTTCAATGCTGAGGTAGGGGGCCATCTCCCGAAGATTCTCGGCCAGGGCCTCTGTTTTGTATTGGCCGATCTGATGGGCCTTGTACTGCTGCCGGTGGAGATTGGTGATGTCCACCCGATCGAAGTCCAGGAGGCGCAGTCTGCCGATCCCTGCCCTGGCCAGGGCGATCGCAATGTTGGACCCCAACCCGCCCAGGCCGCAGATGGCGGCGGATGCGGCGGAAAACCTCTCCTGCAGGTCCGGGCCATGCCGTTGGATGAGGGCCTCCTGCCATTCCTTTTGTGAGGGGATCACTCAACCACCCCCCACAAAGCTGACGATTTCCAATGTATCGCCGTCTTCCAGGACCGTGTCCCCGTACTGGGACTTAAACACGATGTCCTGGTTCCGTTCCACAGCGATCCGCTTGGGGTCGTACTCTGTGGCGGCCAGGAATTCCAAGATGGTTTTCCCTGCGATGTCTCGTTCTGTTCCGTTTACTTTGACCATGTATACACCTCCCAAAGCATAAAAAATACGGGGATCCCCTGATCTGGAGACTCCCCGTCAAACGGTTCCCTACGGCGGCATTATCCACATCAGGTTATAAGGGTCGAAGGTGAAACCTTCCTCTCAGCCTGTTGCACAAGCTCCCCGCGTATGCGATTGTAAATAAAAACAGGAGACACCCTTTGGATGCCTCCTGTAAAAAATCCATGTGACTTCCTACGGCGGCATTATCCGCATCAGGTGTAAGGGTCGAAGTTTGATTACTTCCTCTCAGCCTGCAAAACAAGCTCCCCTGTATTTACTTGAGATGAGTGTACACCTATCTGGTTCGGTAGTCAAGTGTTTTTTAAAGTTTGGTGGGCACCGGCTTGGTGATGACCACGGTACCGGGTTCCACCTGGCATTCCATGGCCAGGACCTGGACCCCTGCCGCCTGGACCTCCCGCAGGGCCTGACCAAAGGCGGGGTGGGTCACGTCGTTGGGGGAGAAGGCGGAGATATCCGCCATCTGGATGACGAAGCAGACGGCGGCCTCATAGCCCTCAGACAGGCAGTCTGCCAGCCCCCGCAGGTGCTTGATGCCCCGCTCGGTGGGGGCGTCCGGGAAGTAGGCGTGGCCGTCCGTTTCCAGGGTGACCCCCTTCACCTCCACGAAGCCCTTGCGGTTCCCTGCCTCCCAGTAGAAGTCGAACCGGGAATCCCCGTGCTTCTGCTCGCCTTTTAATACCGTCAGGCCCGGGACAAAGTGCCCCGCCAGGGCCCATTCTTTGAAGAGGTGGTTGGGGGCCTGGGAGTCCATGTTCACCGCCCGGTCCCCCTTCCAGACCCCGATGAGGTCGTAGGCCGTCTTGCGGTTGGGGTTGTCGCTTTTGGTGAGCCAGACGGTTGCGCCGGGGATGAGCAGCTCCCTGCACCGGCCGGTGTTCTTCACGTGGACGGTGACCGGCTGGCCCTCTAGTTCAACCTCTGCCACGAAGCGGTTGGGCCGGGCGAGGAATTTGGCAAAGGTAATGTTGGGATAGGTCAAAGAATCTCCCTCCTTGGGGAAAATGGGTGGAAAAATGTCGGATGGCATGATACACTAAACTTAGTTTAATGGTAAGAACCCCATTCGTCAACAAAGGAGGGGCAAGACGATGAAGAATTATCTGCTGGCTCTGGACCAGGGCACCACCAGCTCCCGGGCCATTCTGTTTACCGCAGGGGGAGAGGTGGTCTCCACGGCCCAGTACCCCTTTACCCAGCACTACCCCCAGCCCGGCTGGGTGGAGCACGACCCCATGGAGATCCTGAACACCCAGCTGAAGGCCGCCGCTGACTGTGTGGCCCAGAGCGGGGTGGCGGTGAAGGACATCGCTGCCGTTGGCCTGGCCAACCAGCGTGAGACCGCCGTGGTTTGGGAGAGAAAGACCGGTAAGCCGGTCTCCAATGCCATCGTCTGGCAGTGCCGCCGGACGGCTGACTTCTGCTCCTGGCTCCAGGTGGCGGGCCACACAGATGCCATCCGGGCCAAGACCGGCCTGGTGGCCGACGCCTACTTCTCCGGCACCAAGTACCGCTGGATCCTCAAGAACATTCCCGGCGTGCGGGAAAAGGCCTTGCGGGGAGAACTCCTCTGCGGCACCGTGGACAGCTGGCTCCTGTGGAACCTCACCGGGGGAAAGATCCACGCCTCGGACTACTCCAACTGCTGCCGCACCATGCTCTTTGACATCCACAAGCTGGCCTGGGACGAGGACCTTTGCCGCCTGATGGAGGTCCCCATGGACTGGCTGCCCCAGCCCGTGGAGAACAGCGGGGATCTGGGGGTCATTGCCCAGGGGGTCCCCTACCTGGAAGAGCTGGCAGGGCTGCCCATTCGGGGTGCCGCCGGCGACCAGCAGGCCGCCCTCTTCGGTCAGGGCTGTTTTAAGCCCGGCCAGCTGAAGAACACCTATGGTACCGGCTGTTTCACCCTGCTTAACACCGGCAAGGCGGTGACCTCCCGGAACGGTCTGCTCACCTGCGTGGGCTGGGGCCTGAAGGGGGAGACCACCTACGTTCTGGAGGGCAGTGTCTTCAATGCAGGCTCCTCCATCCAGTGGCTCCGGGATGAGCTGGGGATCATCAAGAGCGCACCGGAGATCAACGGCCTGGCCGAGTCCGTGCCGGACAACGGCGGCGTGTACCTGGTTTCCGCCTTTACCGGTCTGGGTTCTCCCCACTGGGATATGTTTGCCCGGGGAACCATCATAGGCATCACCCGTGGCACCACCAAGGCCCACATCTGCCGGGCCACCCTGGAGGGCATTGCCTACCAGACCGCCGACCTGATCCGGGCCATGGAAAAGGATGCCGGCCAGCCCATCAGCGGTCTGCGGGTGGACGGCGGCGCCAGCGTCAGCGACTTCATGATGCAGTACCAGGCTGATCTGCTGGGAGTTCCCGTAGAGCGGCCCCAGGTGGTGGAGACCACCGCATGGGGTGCTGCCTGCCTGGCCGGTTTGGGTGTGGGCCTGTGGGACAGCCCCGAGGCCCTGTTAAAAGACCAGAAACCGGGCAAAATATATCTGCCGGAACATGACCGGACCAAGGAGTACGCCAAGTGGCAGAAGGCCCTGGAGCGGGCCAAGGCGTGGGAGGAACTTTGACACATTTGGAAACTGCTTCGCTGGGTTTCCAAATGTGTGGGGTTGCGGCCTGCTGCGCGCACCCCTTGGGCACACTGGCAGGCCGAGAAGAGTTTTTTCCCACGCACATGTCGTGAAAAAAACGGATTTGACTTTATTTTGTCCTCTGCGGAGGCCAAAACTCTGCGAGGCTTTTATAGGAGGACAGTATGACTGCAACTGAGCGATTTTTGAAATACATCACTTTCGATACCCAGTCGGATGAGGGGAGCACCACCGTTCCCACCACCCCCAAGCAGAAGGTCCTGGGGGCCTGTCTGGCCCAGGAACTGGCCGACCTAGGACTGGAGAACCCCCACATGGACGACCTGGGCTACGTCTACGGCTGGCTGCCTGCCACCACCGACAGGGAAAAGGACCCCGTGGTGGCCCTTATCGCCCATATGGACACCGCACCCCGGGTCTCCGGCGAGAATGTGAACGCCCGGATCGTCCACTACACCGGGGGCGACCTGGTGCTGAACGCCGAGAAGGGCATCGTTATGACCCAGAAGGAATTTCCTGACCTGACCGCAAACATCGGCAAGCACCTGATCGTCACCGACGGCACCACCCTCCTGGGGGCCGACGACAAGGCCGGTGTGGCCGAGATCCTCTCTGCAGTGGCCTGGCTGCAGGACCATCCCGAAGTCCCCCACGGCCGGGTGGCCGTGTGCATCACCCCCGACGAGGAGGTGGGCCGGGGGGCCGACCATGTGGACCTGGAAAAGCTGGGGGCTGCCTACGGCTACACCGTGGACGGCGGCCCCATTGGCTTCCTGGAATACGAGAACTTCAACGCCGCCAGTGCGGATATCACCATCCACGGGGTGAACATCCATCCCGGTGCTGCGAAAAACAAGATGAAGAACGCCTGTCTGATGGCCGCCCAGTTCATTGGCATGGTGCCCGCCGCAGAGTCCCCCGCCCACACCGAGGGCTATGAGGGGTTCTACCACCTGTGCACCATGGAAGGGGACGAGAGCCTGGCCAGGCTGGAATGGATCCTCCGTGACCACGACAGCGAAAAACTGGAGGAGAAGAAGGCCCGGATGGAGGCCATCGGTGCCTATTTGAACGGCTTGTACGGCTCGGGCACCGTGGAGGTGGAGATCCAGGATTCCTACCGGAACATGAAGGAGATGGTCCTGCCCCATCCCGAGATTTTGGACCGGGCCCGGGCGGCCTTCCGCAAGGCCGGCATTGAGCCCGTGGACGTGGCCATCCGGGGCGGCACCGACGGGGCCAAGCTCAGCTTCCTGGGCCTGCCCTGCCCCAATCTGTCCACCGGCGGCTACCATTTCCATGGGGTCTATGAGTATATTCCTCAGGAGTCTTTGGAGAAAATGACGGAGGTTCTGGTGAATCTGCTGGCCTGATTTGACGGAAAGATAAAACGAGGGATTTTTCCAAAAAACTTGAAAAAAACCGTTGACAAAATCGATTTCAGCGGTTATACTAATCATCGTTCCGCCGGTCAAGGCGCCGGCGACGATGATATGGCGGCATAGCTCAGTTGGCTAGAGCATTCGGTTCATACCCGGAGTGTCACTGGTTCGAATCCAGTTGCCGCTACCATCTCTCCTTTTGGAGAGATATCTGGCCCGTTGGTCAAGTGGTTAAGACACCGCCCTTTCACGGCGGTAACATGGGTTCGAGTCCCGTACGGGTCACCACATGGAGGCATAGCTCAGCTGGTAGAGCGCTCGCCTCACACGCGAGAGGTCACAGATTCGAGTTCTGTTGTCTCCACCATTGAACACCTGAGATCGTGAGATTTCGGGTGTTTTTTGTTTGTTCAGAAATGGAAGATTTATTCGTTTTTGAAAGCCACAAATTTACTTCGTTCAAAATACAGAATTTATGCGGGAAAGCTCTTGCAAATATGCAGGATTGAAAGTATAATAATTCGTCAAGAGAGACTTCATTTGGAGAGATAATAAATAAGGGAGGCTTGTCTTATGAAGGCACTGTCTAAGCTGGCCCAGTCCGTCCGGGCCTCTACCACCATTGAAATTGACACCAAGTACAAGCGCATGAAGGCCGACGGCATCGACGTCATCGGTTTCGGCATGGGTGAACCCGACTTCAACACCCCCGAAAACGTCAAGCAGGCCGGCATCCGCGCCATTGAAAATAACCTGACCCGCTACACCCCTGCAGCCGGCACCATGGACGTGCGCAACGCCGTCAGCTACCGCCTGAAGGAGGACTGGGGCCTGGAGTACGCCACCGACGAGATCGTGGTCACCGGCGGCGCCAAGCACATGGTCTACGTGGTCCTGAAGGCCCTGGTGAATCCCGGTGACGAGGTCATCCTGCCCGCACCCTACTGGGTCACCTACTATGAAGCCATCAAGATGGTGGGCGGCGTGCCCGTCATCCTGGAGACCACCGCAGAGACCGGCCTGAAGATCACCCCCGAGCTGCTGAAGGAGGCCATCTGCCTCGAGACCAAGGCCATCATTCTGAACAACCCTTCCAACCCCTCCGGCATCATGTACACCAAGGAGGAACTGGAAGCTCTGGCCCAGGTCTGCGTGGAGGGCGACACCTACATCATTGCTGACGAGATCTACGACAAGCTGGTCTTTGACGGCCAGGCCTTTACCCCCATCGCCACCCTGGGCGAGGAAGTCAAGGAGCGTACCATCCTCATCAACGGCGTCTCCAAGACCTACGCCATGACCGGCTGGCGTATCGGCTACGCCTGCGGCCGCAAGGACATCATGAAGGTTATCAGCAACTACCTGAGCCACTGCATGTCCGGCACTGCCAGCATGGCCCAGGCCGCTGCTGTGGAGGCCCTCACCGGCCCCCAGGACAGCGTGGAGGCCATGCGCCAGGAGTTCCAGACCCGCCGCGACTACATGTACGCCCGCATCGAGAACATCCCTGGTGTCAGCGCCATCAAGTCCCCCGCCACCTTCTATATGTTTATGAACCTGGACGGCTACATCGGCAAGAAGCTCTACGGTGTGCCCGTCCGTGACGCAGATGACTTTGCCAATCTGCTGCTGGAAAAGGGTCTGGTGGCTGTGGTCCCCGGCACCGGTTTCGGCGCACCCAACTATGTCCGCTGGTCTTTCGCTGTCTCCATGGAGAACATCGAGAAGGGCATGGACCGCCTGGAGGCCTTCCTGGATGGGGCCCAGGCCGAGGAGATCGCCCACTTCAACTTCGACCTGGATGCGGCCCAGTCTGAGATGGCTGCCCTGGAGGCTTTCATTGAAGCCAACCGTGCCGCCTACGAGGCTGAGCTGGCCGCCGAGCAGGCCGCCAAAGAAGCAGAAGCCAAAGGTGATCTGCTGAGCTAATCAAAGCAAAGCCCCTGCCGAGAGGCGGGGGCTTTTTTTACGAGAGGAGGACTGCCATGACCTGGCTCATCGTCCTGGAAAAAATGATCATGCTGGTCCTGCTGATGCTGGTGGGCTTCGGCTGCGCCAAGGCGGGCTGGGTGGATGGCGACTTCAGCCAGAAAGCCAGCCGCCTGGTGATGAACGTCTTCGTGGTGGGCCTCATCGTCAGCTCTGTGGTGAATACAGAGCCCATCATGACCAACGGGGAGCTGGCGGTGGCCATTGCTTCGGTCTTCCTGGTATTTTTCATCGGGGGAGCCCTGGGGTGGCTGGCCGCCCGTCTGCTCCGGTTTCGGGGAAGGGACCGAAACGTAGCCTGGCTGTCGGTCTTCTTCATGAACAACGTTTTCATCGGTTTCCCTGTGGTGGAGGCCCTCTTTGGCGGGGAGGCCATCTTCTGCGCCTCCCTGTCCAACCTGCCCTTCAACCTTCTGCTCTACACCGTGGGGGTAGCCTACCTCCAGGCGGGGGAGGGGAGAGGTCGGGTGAAGCTCCGGGAGGTCTTTTCCATCCCCCTGGTGGCCACCCTGCTGGCCATCGTCCTGTTCCTGTTCCAGGTCCCTGTGCCGGAACTGGTGGTGGATACCTGCAAGACCCTGGGGGCGGCCACGGTGCCTGTGTCCATGATCATCGTGGGCATCTCCCTGAGCCATGTGCCCATCCGGGAGGCCCTCCTGGACGGGAAGGCCTACGCCGTGAGCCTGGTGAAGCTCATCCTATGCCCCCTGGTCACCTGGGCGGTCCTCCGGCTGTTCCTGGACCCGGGAAGCCTCGTTTTTGGGGTGCTGGTGGTCATCGCCGCCTGTCCCAGCGCCGCTATGATCACCATTCTCAGTGTCCGCTTTGGGGCGGACGACACCCTGGCCTCCAAGATCAAGTTCCTCAGCACCGTTCTCAGTGCCGTGACCCTGCCCCTCATGACCTATCTGCTGCTATAAAAAACCGCTCTCATTTGAGAGCGGATTTTTTGCGCTTTTTCAGGTGGACCAGCAGATTCCACAGGGGGATGAGATAGAGGTAACAGGCCGCCAGCATGGCCTCCGGGGGAGCCCCCAGAGAGGCCAGGGGAACGGTGCCCGCAATGGACCAGGGGATGAGGGGCGCGATAACCACCACGGTGTTTTCCAGGCCAATGGCCAGGTCCTGCCGGGTGAAATCTTCCTCACACAGGCTGTGGGACAGCATGATGGCCAGGGACTGGTTGCAGGAGATCATGGAGGTGAGGATGGAGGTACCAAAGAGGGAGCCGAAGGGGGTGATCCTGCCTGCCAGCTTGTGGACCGCATCCTTCAGCCCGTCCAGCAGGCCGGTGCCGTTGAACAGGCCGGAGAAGGTGGAGGACACCGACACGATGCACAGAGGGGTGGCCATGGAGAGAATGCCGCCCCCCGAGAGGAGATCCTTCAGCTCCGGCAGGGAGGGGGTGTGGCCCAGCAGGGCGGACCGCAGCAGTTCCACAGGCCCCATGTCCTGAAGGGTGAGGCAGAGGACGGCGCTGGCCAGAATGCTCAGACCCATGGTGAGCTTCACCGGGCATCGGGCCAGGGAGAGGACAATGATGACCACAGCGGGCAGGACCGTGATCCAGTGAAGGTCGAACCCTTGGGCGAAGGGAGCCAGCAGGTCCCGGGAGAAGGTCCCCTCTGGGTGGCTCAGACCGAAGGCCAGGTAGATGCTGCAGGTGAGGAGCAGAGGGACCCAGGCAGTGCGGACCATACCACGGATGTTGTCGTAGATATCGGTCTTGGTCAGGGCGGCCACCAGCAGGGCGCTGGTGGACATGGGGGAGCAGCGGTCCCCGAAAAATGCCCCCGACAGGATGGCTCCGGCAGCCAGGGCCGAGTTCAGGCCCATGGTCTGGGCGATGGACATGCAGATGACCCCGATGGTGGCGGCAGTGCCGAAGGAGGTGCCCGTCAGCACGGACATCGCCGAGCACAGCAGGAAGGCCAGCAAGGGGAAGACCGCCGGGGAGATAAGCCCCGCCGCATGGTAGATCAGGAAGGGGATGGTGCCCGAGGCCCGCCACAGGGCGGTGATCATGCCGATGAGCAGGAAGAGGAACAGGATGGTTTTCACCGTCCGCAGTCCCTCCCAGGACATGGCCAAGAGGGCTTTGGGGCTATTGCCTTTCAAAAGACCGTAGGAGAAAAAGAGGAGGTAGCCTCCCAGCAGGGCCCAGAGGATGAAGAAGTCCAGGGCAAGGCTGGCGGTGAGCAGGACGCAGAAGCCCCCCAGAAAAAGCCATTCCATCTCCATCCCTCCTTGCATTTTTGGTCGCTGGATATTATCATAGAGGAAAACACTGGACTTGTCCAGATTTCTTTCTCAAAGGAGAACCCATCCATGCTCCTGACAGCAGAACACATTTCTTTGAACTTTGGTCTCAAGCAGCTCCTTGACGACGTTACCTTATATTTGAATGAAGGGGACAAGATCGGCATCATCGGCATCAACGGCACCGGAAAGAGCAGTTTTCTCCGGGTCCTGGCCGGGGACCAGGTTCCCGATGAGGGCAAGGTCTCCCTGGACCCCAACGTCCAGGTGAGCTTTTTAAGCCAGAACCCCAAGATGGACGAGGACAACACCGTTCTGGAGCAGGTCTTTGCCGACTTCTCCCCCGATGTGCGCACCCTCATGGAGTACGAGGCCAAGACCATGCTCACCCGCCTGGGGATCACCGACTTTGACCAGACTGTAGGGACCCTCTCCGGCGGCCAGCGGAAGCGTGTGGCCTGGCGGCCGTCCTCCTGCACCCGGCAGACGTCCTCATCCTGGACGAGCCCACCCACCACCTGGACAGCGACATGATCCTTTGGCTGGAGGGCCACCTGCAGAAGTTCACCGGGGGCCTGGTAATGGTCACCCATGACCGCTACTTCCTGGAGCGGGTGGCCAACCGGATCACCGAGCTGTCCCACTGCCACATCCGCCACTATGAGGCCAACTATTCCAAGTACCTGGAGCTGAAGACCCAGCAGGAGGAGATGGAGCAGGCCGCCCAGCGCAAGCGTATGTCCATCCTCCGGGTGGAGTACCAGTGGATCATGCGAGGGGCTCAGGCCCGCCGCACCAAGAACAAGGACCGCATCGCCCGGTATGAGGAGCTGAAGAACCAGTCCGGGCCTGAGGTGGACCAGTCCGTCCAGATGGCCACCCTGTCCAGCCGTCTGGGCCGAAAGACCGTGGAACTGAAAGAGGTCTGGAAGGCCTTTGGGGACAAGACCGTCCTGTCCAACTTCTCCTATGGGGTGGCCCGGGATGCCCGGGTGGGCATCGTGGGCCGGAACGGGGCAGGGAAGTCCACTCTGCTGAACCTGATCGCAGGAAAGATGGCTCCTGATGCCGGCACCATCGACTGGGGCGAGACCGTCCGCATCGGCTACTTCTCCCAGGAGGGCCGGGAGCTGGACCTGGACCAGCGGGTCTACGACTTCATCCACGAGATCGCCGGGGAGGTCAAGACCCGGGAGGGTAACTTCTCCGCCACCCAGATGATGGAGCGGTTCCTCTTCCCCACCCAGCTTCAGGGCCAGCCCATCGGCAAGCTCTCCGGCGGCGAGCGGCGGAGACTCTACCTGCTGTCCGTCCTCATGGAGGCCCCCAACATCCTCCTGCTGGACGAGCCCACCAACGACCTGGACGTGACCACCCTGGCCATTCTGGAGGAGTACCTGGAGACCTTCCCCGGGGCGGTCATTGCCGTGTCCCATGACCGGTACTTCCTGGACAAGGTAGCCGAGGAGATCTTCGAGGTGGGAGAGGGGGGCATCATCACCCGCTACACCGGCAACTTCACCGACTATCTGGAAAAGCGCCGGGCGGAGGAACGGGCCCTGGAAAAGGCCGAAAAAAAGGACAAGGCCCCCAAGCAGGAAAAGCCCACCCGCCAGAAGAAGCTGAAGTTTACCTTCAAGGAGCAGCACGAGTTCAACACCATTGAGGAGGACATTGCCGCCCTGGAGGAGACCATCGCCCAGGTGGAGACCGACATGTCCGCTGCCGGCAGTGACTATGTGAAGCTCCAGGAGCTCACCGAAAAACAGACCCAGCTCTCGGCAGAACTGGAAGAAAAAATGGATCGGTGGATGTACCTCACCGATCTGGCCGAGCGGATCGCCGCACAAGAGTGAAAAAGAGCACGGAACCCGGGAGAAGGGTTCCGTGCTCTTTTTGTGGGTGGTCTCTGCTGTGCTGGCAGCAGAGACCACCTGACAGGAGGGAGTGTATGACAGGAGATGGAGAAGATCAGGATTCAATGTCCCGGATGAGGTTGACCATTTCCACGGCACCCAGGGCGCAGTCATAGCCCTTGTTGCCCGCCTTGGTGCCGGCCCGCTCGATGGCCTGCTCAATGGTGTCGGTGGTGAGGACACCGAACATCACGGGGATGTCGCTCTCCAGGGAGACGTGGGCGATGCCCTTGGAGACCTCGGCGCAGACGTAATCGTAGTGGCTGGTGCTGCCCCGGATGACCGCCCCCAGGCAGATGACGGCGTCGTACTTGCCGCTTTTGGCCATCTTACCGGCGATGAGGGGGATCTCAAAGGCCCCGGGGACCCAGGCGATCTGAACGTCCTCTTCGCTGACCCCATGGCGGACCAGGCCGTCCATGGCGCCTCCCAGAAGCTTGGAGGTGATGAATTCGTTGAAACGGGCGGCCACAATGCCCACCTTCATGTTGTTGGCCACCAGGCTGCCTTCAAAGGTTCTCATAGGATAGTCCTCCTTGTAATATGTTTAGGAAATGTTGATTAATAGTCCAGGATATGACCCATCTTTTTCTTCTTGGTCTGGAGATAGAAGAGGTCGTGGGTGGTGGCCTCCATCTGGATGGGGACCCGCTCCTGGATGGCCAGGCCGAAGTCCGAGAGCTGGTAGACCTTGTCGGGGTTGTTGGTGAGCAGCCGCATGGTCTTCACACCCAGATCCCGCAGGATCTGAGCGCCGATGTAGTACTCCCGCAGGTCCCCGGCAAAGCCCAGGGCCAGGTTGGCCTCCAGGGTGTCCATGCCGGTGTCCTGGAGCTCATAGGCCCGCAGCTTGTTGATGAGGCCGATGCCCCGGCCCTCCTGGCGCATGTAGAGGAGGACGCCCCGGCCTTCCTTTTCGATCTGGTTCATGGCGGCGGCGAACTGCTGGCCGCAGTCGCAGCGGAGGGAACCGAAGGTGTCGCCGGTGAGGCATTCGGAGTGGACCCGGCACAGGAGGTCCTGGCCGTCCCCGATGTCTCCCTTCACCAGGGCCACGTGGTGCTGGCCGTCCAGCTTGCTCACGTAGCCGTAGGCGGTGAAGTCGCCGTATTTGGTGGGCATTTTGGTCTCGGTGACCTGCTCCACCAGGATATCGGTGCGCTTGCGGTAGTCCTGGAGATCCTTGATGGTGATGAACTTGATGTCCCATTTTTTGGCCAGTTCCATGAGGCGGGGGGTCTGCATCATGGTGCCGTCCTCCTCCATGATCTCGCAGCACAGACCCACTTCCTTGAGACCTGCCAGGCGCATCAGGTCTACGGTGGCCTCGGTGTGGCCGTTGCGCTCCAGAACGCCGTTCTTCTTGGCCAGCAGAGGGAACATGTGGCCGGGTCGGCGGAAGTCCTCGGGGCGGACGTCTTCCTCCACGCACTTGAGGGCGGTGATGGAACGCTCAGCGGCGGAGATGCCGGTGGTGGTGTCCACGTGGTCGATGGAGACGGTGAAGGCGGTCTCGTGGTTGTCGGTGTTCCGGGTGACCATCTGGGGGATCTGGAGTTTCCGGACATATTCCTCGGACATGGGCATGCAGATGAGGCCCTTGCCATGGGTGGCCATGAAGTTGATGTTCTCCGTGGTGGCGAACTGGGCGGCGCAGATGAAGTCGCCCTCATTTTCCCGGTCGGGGTCATCGGTGACCAGGATGATCTTGCCTTGGCGCAGGGCCTCCAGGGCCTCTTCAATGGTGTTGAACTGGAACATACTTGTTCTCCTTTCGCTCAGAATCCGTATTTGGTCAGGAAGTCCCGGGTGATGCCCGAGGTCTGTTTGGGTATTTCTTTGGGTTGGAGAAGTTTCTCCACGTATTTGCCGATGATGTCGGTCTCCAGGTTGACCTTGTCTCCGGGCTTTCGATCCTGGAGAACGGTGACCGCCACGGTGTGGGGGATGGCAGAGATGGCGAAGGACTGGTCATCTACCTTTGCCACCGTCAGACTGATGCCGTCGATGGTGATGGAGCCTTTTTCCACCACATACCGCAGGACCTCGGGAGAAGCCCCGATGGTGTACCAGATGGCGTTGTCATCCTTTTGGGTGGAAAGGACAGTGCCCAGACCGTCCACATGGCCGGAGACGATGTGACCGCCGAACCGACCGTTTGCCGCCATGGCCCGCTCCAGGTTCACCCGGCTCCCCGGATGGAGAGCGGCCAGGGAGGAACGATTCAGGGTCTCATGCATTACATCGGCGGTGAAGGTGGAGGGGGTAAAGGAGGTTGCCGTGAGGCAGACCCCGTTGACAGCGATGCTGTCCCCCACATGGATGTCCTCCAGGACCACCTTGGCCTGGATCTCCAGCACGGCGCTGTGGGTCCCTTTTCGGATGGACCGGATGGTCCCCATTTCTTCCACGATGCCGGTAAACATTAGGCATCCACCTCGCTTTCTATCAGGAAGTCGTCACCGATTTGGGTGACCACAGGGTTCTTCAGCCGGACGGCAAGGTCCGGATGGGGGAAGCCCTGGCCGCCAATGGGGGATTTGGCGGCGGAGCCTCCCAGAAGTTTGGGGGCAATGTAGGCCTGGACTTTGTTTACCAGGCCCTGCTCCAGGGCGGACCAGTGGAGGGCAGAGCCGCCTTCCAGAAGGATACTGTCGATCCCTTCCCGGCCCAGGATATCCCAAAGAGCATGGAGGTCCACCATCCCTGCCCGTTCCGGAAGGGTCAGGACCCGGCAGCCCAGGGCTTCGTAGGGGGCCTTGGCCTGGGGATCGGCCACGCAGGTGGCCATGAGAGTGGGGACCTTACGGGCGGTTTGGACCACCTGGGCAGTGAGGGGGGTACCCAGGTGGGTGTCGCAGACGATGCGGAGGGGAGTCCGTCCTCCCTCCATCCGGCAGGTGAGCTGGGGATCGTCTGCCAGGACGGTCCCAACCCCCACCAGGATGGCCCGGTATCGGCCCCGGCTTCGGTGGACGTGGCGGCGGGCCTCCTCCCCGGTGATCCATTGGGAGGCTCCGGTGTAGGCCGCCAGCTTGCCGTCCAGGGTCATGGCGTACTTCAGGACGGTGTAGGGCCGTCCGGTGGAGATGAAATGAAAGAAGACATCGTTCAGAGCCCTGCACTCCTGTTCCAATACCCCTTCGGTGACCTGGATGCCGCTGGCCCGGAGAACGCCGAGCCCTTTACCGGCCACCTGAGGGTTTGGATCTCCCGAGCCCACCACCACCCGGCTGATCCCAGCTTCCAGAATGGCTTCTGTGCAGGGGGGCTGTCTGCCGTGGTGGCAGCAGGGCTCCAGGGTGACGTACATGGTGGAACCTTGGGGATCTTCGGTGCAGGCGGCCAGAGCAGCCCGCTCTGCGTGGAGGTCTCCGCACCGGGCGTGGTAGCCTTGGCCGATGATCCGACCGCCCTTGACGATGACAGCTCCCACCATGGGGTTAGGACTGGTCCAGCCCCAGCCCTGCCGGGCCAGGTCCAGAGCCATCTGCATATAGGTCTGATCGGTCATGAAAGCACCTCCGGAAAAACAAAAATGCGCTCTGAACGGTCTTCAGAGCGCACTCCAACAGCACAGGACACCGCGCCCTCTGCCAACAAAAAAGCTCCGGAATCAAAAAATTCCAGAGCAAAAAATGTACAGCAAATGAGCGCAGGCCAGCCTGCGATAACTGTAGCGTACCATCTTCTCCCATCCAGACTTTGACTGTCGGCTCCGGAATTTCACCGGGATCATGCCTTTCGGCTCGCGGGCTTTACCGCCGGTAGGGACTTTCACCCTGCCCTGAAGATCGCTGTGCAATTGTCGTTTTTTACGATACACGGTGGGATGGCGGTTTGTCAAGATGAATTTTGAAAGTTTTGAAAATATAGTAAAACCAAACAAATCAAAGGGGTAAGATTTTTGCTATATACACAAGAATTGTGTGCAATCTGTTTGTTGTATCTACGCAGCGTAGGTTGCCAAAGAGGCAAGTTCTGGGGTACAATGGCCCCAGAAAAAACAGGAGGGAATAGCATGGAACACTATGTGACCGGGGCGGTTGTGAAGGCCCTGCGGGAGAAAAAAGAATTGACCCAGAAGGATCTGGCGGAACAGATCGGGGTCAGCGACAAGACCGTCAGCAAATGGGAGACCGGAAAAGGTCTGCCGGATATCACTCTGTTGGAACCGCTTTCTGCTGCTTTGGGGGTGTCCGTGACGGAGCTGCTCGCCGGTGAGATCCGAATGAATACCAACCGGGCGGGGAATATGCTCCGTAGCCGGTTCTATGTCTGTCCGGTCTGTGGGAACGTGATCCACGCGGTGGGTCAGGGGAGTTTCCACTGCTGCGGGGTGACTCTGCCGCCTTTGGAGGCTGAGGACCCCGACGAAGATCACGGGATCTGCGTGGAAAAGATGGAGGACGACTGGTACATCACCATGGACCATCCCATGACCAAGACCCACCACATCACCTTCGTTGCCTATGTGACTGCCGACCGTATTTTGCTCCAGCGGACCTACCCGGAGCAGGACTGTGCCCTGCGCTTTCCCCGGATGGGATTCGGGCGGCTGTATGCTCACTGTAACCACCACGGTCTGTTTCAAATTAAACTGACAAGAGATAATTTGTTATAAAAAAGCCTGGGTAAAACCCAGGCTTTTTTATGCTTTCATGATTTCGTGGATGACCTGCGGGGCATTTTCCTTGGGGAGACGGGCCAGGGCGGCGGACATTTCCGTCCGCTTCTCCTGGCTGGCCAGTAAATCAAGGCAGACCTTGGCTAGATCCTTGGGTGTGTCGGCAGTGCGGGCTCCGCCGGCATTCAGATAATGCAGGCGGTTGGAAGTTTCACATCCGGCTACTGCGTCGATAAAGACCATGGGGAGGTTTTTCAGGCTGGCTTCGGTGACACTGATGCCGCCGGGTTTGGTGAGGTAGAGGTCGGCGCTGTCCATCAAGGTGGACATATCCCGGACGAAACCCTGGATGTGGAAGTTTTTCTGCTGACCATACTGCCGGGAGAGCTGGCGGTACAGCCCTTTGTTGGTGCCGCAGACAATGGTCAGGTGCCAGTCCTCCGGCATCCAGTGGGCCAGGCGCAGGGCGATTTTGGAGATGGGTCCGCATCCCATGCTGCCGCACATCATGAGGAGGTGAGGGGTATTGGGCGGGATGCCAAACTGTGTTTTTGCCTCGGTTTTTTCTGCTATTTTATAAAACATCTGCCGGACGGGGATGCCGCAGGGGATGATCTTCTCCTGGGTGATGTTCTGGCAGAGGAACTCCTCGGTCAGGTCTGGGGTAGGGATGAAGTAGGTTTGCAGACAGCTGTCCTTCACGCTGGGGCTGCAGGTGTGGTCGGTGGCGACAAAGGCGGTGCGCAGGTCCATAGGGTGTCTGCGCAGGACGTCCGTGAGCATCAGGGCAGAGAACATATGGGGGCAAATCACGGTGTCGTAGCCGCAGTCCCGGATGTATCGGTACATCCGCTCGGAACCCAGGCTCAGGAACCGATAGATGCCGGAGCGTTCCTGAAAGAGGGCCTCGTGTCGTTCGGAAAAGGCGTATCCTGCTTTCCAAAGGCCGGGCATATGGCGATAGAGTTTGGTGTGTCCCTGGGAGATGACGGCAGAGGCTGATTCTGAGATAAAAGCCAGGGCATCTTTGATGGTGCAGGGGTCCCCCTGGGCATCAAAGTACTCCTTGATGGCCTTGGCGCAGGAATTATGACCCTCGCCGGTGTTGCTGCTTAAAATCAGACATTTCATGGAGCGGCAGCTCCTTTCTTTTGTACTTAACGTATTATTTTACCTTGCTTTGAGCGGAAAAACCAAGGGACAATATACGGAGAGTGTAAAAGAATCATTTTCGACGATAGCCGAAAATGATTCTTGACAAATGGTCTGGAAAGAGTATAATCGACATATGACGAAAAAGGAGGGGGTCTCAATGGCAAGACCCAGACGCTGCCGGCGGGTGTGCCGGGAGCCGGAATATGGGGGCTTCTCCCCAGATGGGATCGCCGGGGCTTTTGAGGTGATCCTGTCTGTAGATGAGTTTGAGGTCCTGCGGCTGGTGGATCTGGAAAAGAAGACCCACAGTGAATGCGCAGCCCAGATGGAGGTCTCCCGGACGACCATCACGGAGATCTACGAGAGCGCCCGATACAAGGTGGCCGACAGTTTGGTCAACGGGAAACGGTTGGTCATCACCGGCGGTTCCTACCGTCTGTGCAACGGGACTTCTCAGACTTGCGGGAACCACTGCCGAAAAGACCCTGCATCCAATGAAATAATGACTCCCAGGAAAGAAGGAATTGAAATGCGTATCGCAGCAACCTATGACAGCCAGACCGGCGACATCTTCCAGCACTTTGGCCACACCGAGGCCTTTAAAATCTATGACGTGGAGGACGGCAAGATAATCTCTTCCCAGGTGGTGGGCACCAACGGCAGCGGCCACGGTGCCCTGGCCGGGTTCCTGCTGGGGGGCGGTGTGAACGTCCTCATCTGCGGCGGCATCGGCATGGGTGCCCAGAACGCCCTGGCGCAGGCCGGGATCCAGCTCTTCGGCGGTGTTTCCGGCTCTGCCGATGGAGCAGTGGAGGCTTTGCTGGCCGGTACCCTCCTCTACAACCCTGATGTCCAGTGCAATCACCACGGCCACGGCCATGAACACGGGCACAACTGCGGCGGCCACGGTCACGGTCATGACCATGGGCACAACTGCGGCAGCCACGGCGGCTCCTGCCACAACTAAGGAGAAGAACGGCAAAGGAGGTCTTGCTCTATGGAGCTTCTGGAAGTTCATCTGTCGACCCTCCCGTTTTGGGGTGATTTGAACGAAACACAGCGCCAGACTCTCCTGCGGGGAACGGCAGAGCAAGCCTTCTCTGAGGGGAATCTCCTGGAAGGGGAACCAGGGCTGCTCCTGCTCATCAAGGGAAGTGTCCGGGTCTATCTTCTGTCCGAAGAGGGACGAGAGGTCACCCTCTTCCATCTGCGGTCGGGGGACATCTGCACCCTGGGCGGGGCCCGTGTGTCGGACCAGCTTCCCTTTGCGCCACAGATGATCGTGGAGGAGGGTTGTCAGTTCCTGGCGATCCGGCCCTCGCCGCTGAAAAGCGTGATGGAGGAATGCTCTGGGGTTCGCGCCTTTGTCTATGAGCAGGGGAGCCGCCATTTGGTCCAGATGGTTTGGGCCATGGAGCAGATCCTCTTTCTCCGTGTGGACCGGAGGCTGGCGTCCTTCCTGCTGGCGGAAAGCCGGCGGACGGGCAGCCGGGAGCTTCGGATGACCCATGAGGAGATCGCCCGGCAGATATCCTCTGCCCGGGAGGTGGTGGCCCGGATGATCAAGCGCTTCTCCGCCCAGGGGCTGGTGGAGTCCAGACGGGGCTCCATCCGGCTGGTGGACCTGGAGGGCCTTCAAAAATTGAACCAGTGAAAAAGCGGACGCTGTAAGCGTCCGCTTTTTGCTTAGTTCAGGATGGCCGCCAGGTCTTCCTCGGGAGTGCCGGTGGGGTGGATATCGAAGTTCTCCACCAGGAAGTTCAGCACGTTGGGGGACAGGAAGGCCGGCAGGGTGGGACCCAGGTAGATGTTCTTCAGGCCTAAGTGCAGGAGGGTCAGCAGGATGCAGACCGCCTTCTGTTCGTACCAGGACAGCACCAGGGTCAGGGGCAGGTCGTTGACGCCGCACTGGAAGACCTCAGCAAGGGCCACAGCCACCTTGATGGCGCTGTAGGCGTCGTTGCACTGGCCCATGTCCATGATTCGGGGCAGACCGCCGATGGTGCCCAGATCCAGGTCGTTGAAGCGGAACTTACCACAGGCCAGGGTGAGAACGGCGGTGTCGGCGGGGGTCTGCTTCACGAACTCGGTGTAGTAGTTCCGGCCGGGGCGTGCGCCGTCGCAGCCGCCCACCAGGAAGATGTGCCGCAGGGCACCGGCCTTCACAGCCTCCACCACGGTGTCGGCAGCGGACAGGACGGTGTTATGGCCGAAGCCGGTGGTGACTTCCTTGCCGCCGTTGATGCCGGTGAACTCCCGGTCCTCGGGGAACCCGCCCAGTTCCAGAGCCTTCTGGATGACGGGGGTGAAATCCTTGTCCTCCCCGATGTGGGTCATGCCGGGGTAGGCCACCACCTCGGTGGTGAAGACCCGGTCGGCGTAGCTGGCCTTGGGGGGCATCAGACAGTTGGTGGTGAAGAGGATGGGGGCGGGCAGGTCGGCAAACTCTCTCTGCTGGTTCTGCCAGGCGGTGCCGAAGTTGCCCTTCAGGTGGGGGAACTTCTTCAGCTGGGGATAGGCGTGGGCGGGGAGCATCTCACCGTGGGTGTAGACGTTCACACCTTTTCCCTCGGTCTGTTCCAGCAGGAGCTGAAGGTCTCGCAGGTCGTGGCCGGTGATGACGATGAAGGGGCCTTTCTCCACGGACAGGGAGACGGTGGTGGGGACGGGATGGCCATACGTCTCGGTGTTGGCCTGATCCAGCAGGGCCATACAGGTCAGATTGACCTCACCCACTTCCATCACAATGGGGAGAAGCTCATCCATGCCGTACTGATCGTTGCCCACGGCGGCCAGGGCCTTGTAGAAGAAGCGGCTGACCGTCTTGTCCTGGTAGCCCAGGACCCAGGCGTGGTAGGCGTAGGCAGCCATGCCCCGGACGCCGAAGAGGATGAGGGACTTCAGGGAGCGGATGTCCTCGTTGGCCTGCCAGAGGCTATCCATATCGTAGTCCTCTGCTGCACAGGAGGCGCAGGGGACGCAGGAGGGGGTGAGGACGATGCCTGCCTCGTGGACCCGGTCGGTGAGGGCCTGGATGGCGTCGTCGTCAAAGCTTACGTTGGTGACGGTAGCGAAGAGGGCTTCCAGCATCAGCTGGTCGATTTCCTTGGTCAGGAGGCCTTCTCTGCCCTGGGCGGTCTTGGACAGACCGATGAGGGCGCCGGTCAGTTCATCCTGGAGCCTGGCGTTGCCGGCGGTCTTGCCGCACACACCCTTCTTGCCTGCGCAGCCGCTGCAGCCGGCGGTCTGCTCACACTGGAAGCAAAACATATTCTGGTTCATCATACTTGGGTTCCTCCTGATTAAGTCTTGTCGATGATTCTGCCATCGGTGGAGATGGTCACCACCTGCCAGGGGATGAATTTGCCGCTGGCCTGCAGGGCTCTCTGAGCGGCCATCTGGATACCGCCGCAGCAGGGGACCTCCATCCGCACCACGGTCAGGCTCTTGATATCATTGTTCTGCAGAATGGCGGTGAGTTTTTCGGTGTAGTCCACCATGTCCAGCTTGGGGCAGCCCACCAGGGTGATGTGGTCCTTTATGAAGTCCTGGTGGAAGTTGGCGTAGGCGAAGGCGGTGCAGTCGGCGGCGATGAGGAGCTTGGCACCCTGGAACCAGGGAGCGGCCACGGGGACCAGCTTGATCTGGACCGGCCACTGGCGCAGCTGGGAGGTCTGGCGGGGAGCCTCTGCCTGAGCGGGAACCTCCGTCCGGTGGATGGCCTTTGCCATGGAGCCGGGGCAGCCCCCGGTGGTGCAGGCAGACTGCTTTTTGTTGGCCAGCACAGCGGCCTCGTCATAAGGAGCGGCCTCCCGCTCCACGAAGGTAATGGCCCCCTGGGGACATGCAGGGAGGCAGTCTCCCAGGCCGTCGCAGTAGTCGTCCCGCAGGAGCTTTGCCTTGCCGTCTACCATACCGATGGCCCCTTCGTGGCAAGCCTCCACGCAGATGCCGCAGCCGTCACATTTATTTTCATCGATCTGAATGATTTTTCTAATCATAATTCAGGCCTCCTGTTCTTGACTTTGTGGCTTAAGCTTACTATACTGGAGTTGGAAAGTATGTTGGAAATCCAACAAAGGAGGGCGAAATGGAAAAATATTTTGCCATTCTGTCCCGGTGTTCCCTGTTTGCAGGGGTGGGCCGGGAAGAGATGGGCCTGATGCTGAACTGCCTGGGGGCCCGGGAGCGGGACATCCCCAAGGGAGAACCGGTCTTTCTGGAGGGTGACCCGGCTGGATTTATCGGGGTGGTCCTGGAGGGGGCCGTCCAGGTGGTCCGGGATGACTACTATGGGACCCGCAGCGTGCTGACCGTGGTCCAGCCGGGAGAGATCTTCGGAGAGGCATTCTCCTGCGCCGGAGTGGAGACTATGCCGGTGAGTGCCTTCGCCCTGAAGGGGGGCAAGGTCCTGTGGCTGGACTGCAAGCGGATGCTCACCGTGTGCAGCAATGCCTGTCAGTTCCACAACCGGATGGTGGCCAACCTGCTCCGGGCGGTGGCACGGAAAAACCTGGCCCTCAGCCGGAAGATCCAGTTCATGTCCCAGCGGACCACCAAGGAGAAGATCATGGCCTACCTGCTGGACCAGGCCAAGGCCCAGGGCAGCTCGGAGTTCACCATTCCCCACGACCGTCAGGCTTTGGCGGATTTTCTGGGGGTGGAGCGGAGCGCCATGTCCGCCGAGATCGGCAAGCTGAAAAGGGCGGGGATTCTGGACTGCAAGGGTCCTTGGTTCCATCTGCGGGACACTGTGGAAGAAATTGATTGAGAAAAGTTCCTTTCAACGGGAAAACTATGGTATACTGAAAAAAACCAATGGGAAAGGAGATCGACCATGGGAATTACCAGTTTATTCGGAAAAAAAGACATCAACGCCGGCATGATGCAGTATCAGCAGGAGACCAGAGCTGTCCTTCTGGATGTACGCACCCCGGCGGAGCACATGGAAAAGCGTATCCCCGGCAGTGTCAACCTGCCCCTGGATGAGATCGGTAAGATCAAGTTCAAGGTGACCGACCTGACCACCCCCATCTATATTTACTGCCGCAGCGGCAACCGGAGCCACAGCGCCCTGGGGATCCTCCAGAAGCTGGGCTATACCACCGTCTTTGATATCGGCGGCATCAAGCACTACCGGGGCCGCACCGAGGGCGGGCCCAAGTGACCTGGGAGCAATTTCGTGCCCGGGTCCCGGTTCCACTGAACCGGCAGCAGGAGGCGGCAGTCCAGGCTGTGGACGGCCCTGTTCTCCTGCTGGCTGTGCCCGGGAGCGGCAAGACCACCGTCCTCATCCTCCGGCTGGGATATATGCTCTTCTGCAAAAAGATCCCGCCGGAGCGCATTCTGACCATGACCTACACTGTAGCCGCCACCCGTGACATGGCGGCTCGTTTTGCTGCGTATTTTGGGGAGGAACTGGCCGGGCGGCTGGAATTCCGTACCATCAACGGAGTATCCGCCCGGATCATCCGCCACTATGAGCAGACCATGGGTCGTCAGGCCTTCCAGCTCATCACAGACGAGGGAAAGCTTTCCGCTCTGGTGGGGGAGCTCTGCCGGAAGGCCACCGGGGAGTTTGCCACAGAGAGCACCATCAAATCCCTTCGGACGGCCATCACCTACATCAAGAATATGCAGCTGACCAAAGAGGAGATCGACCGGTACCAGGCGGAGGACCTGCCGGTGGCCCGGGTGTACCGGGATTACTGTGCCGCCCTCCGGGAGCGGGGCTGGATGGACTACGACGACCAGATGGTCTATGCGGCTCAGATCCTTAGACAATACCCGGAAATTTTGAAACATTTCCAGGATAAGTATCCCTATCTCTGTGTGGACGAGGCCCAGGATACCTCCAGGATCCAGCACAGCATCATCCGCCTGCTGGCGGGTCGGGAACCCAACCTGTTCATGGTGGGGGACGAGGACCAGAGCATCTATGGCTTCCGGGCGGCCTATCCCGCTGCCCTCATGGACTTCGAGGAGGTCTATCCTGGGGCGAAGGTCCTGCTCATGGAGAAGAACTACCGCTCCACCGCTACCATCGTGGCGGCGGCGGGGAAGTTCATCCGGCAGAACACCAATCGACGGGATAAGAATATGACGGCCTCCCGCGGGGAGGGACCGGCCATCCGGGAGCTCTGGGCCTATGATCGGGCTGACCAGTACAAGTACCTGGCCCGACTGGCCGCCCACTGCGACCGGGAGACTGCCGTTCTCTATCGGAACAACGACAGCGCCCTGCCTGTCCTGGACCTGTTGGACCGCCAGGGTATCGGCTACCGGTGCCGCCAGGTGGAGGGGAGCTTCTTTTCCCACCGAGTGGTCCGGGATGTGCTGGACATGGTGGCCTTTGCTCATCATCCAGACGACGGCGAGATTTTCTCCCGCATCTACTACAAGCTCCATGCAGGGATCACCAGGGCGGCGGTGGAGGCGGTCATCCGGGAGGGAGGCGAACTCCTTCCTCAACTGGCAGAACTCCGGGGGGTGTCTCCCTGGACTCAGATGCAGTGCAAGTCCCTGTCCACCCACTTTGCCCACATGCTGGACGAGGGGGCGGACAAAGCCATCTATCGCATCCGACACTTCATGGGCTATGGCGAGTACCTGGAGGAGCGGGGCGGCGACCTGGGAAAGCTGGACATTCTGGAAGCCCTGGGTAAGCAGGAGCCCAACCTGGATGGGCTGGTCCTTCGGCTGAACGCCCTTCAGGCTTTGGTCCAGGAGGGGTCCACCGACCGGGACAGCAATTTCATCCTGTCCACCATCCACTCCAGCAAGGGATTGGAGTATCAGCGGGTCATCCTGATGGATGTAGCCGACGGTATCCTGCCCAGTGTGGAGGCTCCCACCGACAGCTCGCCTCAGGAGGATGTGGAGGCCTACGAGGAGGAGCGGCGTCTCTTCTATGTGGGCATGACCCGGGCCGAGGAGGAGCTGAGTGTCTTCCGGTTCAAGAAGGTGGGCCTGACTTCGGCATTTTCTGCCAAGCTGTTCCCCAAGAAGCCGGTCCCCGTCCGGAGGGAGTCCAAACCCCTTCCCAAGCCGGCCTACAAGGTGGAGGCGGTCATCGATGCTGCGCCCTACATCCCGGGGGTTCGGGTGGTCCACCAGCAGTTCGGTTCAGGAAAAATCGTCAATAAGCTGGGGGATGTGGCGACCATTCTCTTCGACAACGGAGAGGAGAAGCGTTTCTCCCTGGCCACTGCCCTGCGGCAGAAGCAACTGAAACTGGAGAAAAACTGAACCCTGATTTGTCGAAGCATCCCTTGACAAATCAGGGTTTTCTGTGCTATCCTGACCACAATATGATATGGTTGATGATTTCCCGAGAGACCGAAAGGCACCGAAGAAGCAATACGGATGGGTCCGTCTTACCCACCGTGGAAACTGAGCAGGTAAAAGGAAGGAAATCGGACAGATCTTTGGAGAGAGCATCCC
>JAFSFC010000055.1 GCA_017435425.1 Ruminiclostridium sp.
CACGCCTTTGAGAAGAAGAATGTGGTGGACGTCCAGCCCCAGGAAAACCGCATGGCAGTGGCCATGGTGGAGGCCGATCTGGGCATCACCATCCTGCCCGGCCTGGATGCCATGGACCTGGGCACACCCAGAAATGTGAAAGCCATCCCCTTCCGGGAAGGCCTTTCCCGTACCATCAGCCTCCTCTGTCCCAAGGACCTGGAAAAGTCCCCTCTGATCGCCGCCTTCCTGCGGCTGACCCAAAAGCAGGTGGAGGTCTGGAAGGAAGAAAAAAACCTATGATGAACAGAAACTCCCATCACACGATCTGTGCGATGGGAGTTTTTTCATACGGTAAGGGATCAGTTCCAGAAATCGGTCTTTTCCTTCAGGCCGATGTCAGCAGCCTTGAACTCGGGGTCCTTGCCGGCCTTGCGCTGGGCCACATAGTCGTTCAGCGCAGCCATGGCGGGCTTGGTGAGGATCAGGATGACGGGAATGTTGATGACGACCATCAGAGCCTGGAAGAGGTCTGCGGTGTTCCATGCCAGGTTCATGCTCAGCATAGCGCCCAGCAGAACGATGACGGCGGCAATGCCGCGGAAGACGGTCATGAAGGTCTGGCTGGGGACCCGCTTCAGGATGAACTTCAGGCAGCCCTCGCAGTAGTAGTAGTTGCCGATCAGGGTGGTGAAGGCAAACAGAGCCATGGAGACGGCGATGAAGATGGGGCCGAAGTTACCGAAGGCTGCCTGCAGGGAGGCCTGGACATAGGGAGCGCCAGCCAGCTCCTCGGTGGGGGCCACGCCGGAGCACAGGCACATAAATGCGGTGGCGGAGCAGATGATCAGGGTGTCCAGGAAGACGGACAGCATCTGCACCAGGCCCTGCTTGACAGGGTGGGAGACGTCTGCGGAAGCAGCGGCGTTGGGAGCGGAACCCATACCGGCCTCGTTGGAGTACAGGCCGCGCTTGACGCCCTGCATCAGGCAGGAGCCGGCGAAGCCGCCGAAGATGGCCTGGAAGTCGAAGGCATCGGCGAAGATGGTGCCCAGAACAGCGGGGACCTGGCCCAGGTTCATGACCATGACCACCAGAGCAACGGCAACGTAGATGACGCCCATGACGGGGACCATGACACCGGTGACCTTCACCAGACGCTTGCCGCCGCCCATGACGCAGACGGCAAACAGGATGGCCAGGATGGCACCCACGAAGATGGGGGTGGAGCTCTCGTTGTAGAAGCCGAAGCCGGAGAAGGCGGACTGCAGGTTGTAGGATGCCAGCGCATTGTAGCCCACAGCATAGGTCAGGATGATGATGATGGCGAAGATAACGCCCAGCCAGCGCTGACGCAGAGCGGTCTCCATGTAGTAGGAGGGGCCACCGTAGCAGGAACCGTCGGGAGCACGGCGCTTATAGATCTGGGCCAGGGTGGACTCCACATAAGCGGAGGCGCCGCCCAGGACGGCGGTCATCCACATCCAGAACACGGCGCCAGGGCCGCCCAGGCAGATGGCGGTGGAGACACCCACGATGTTGCCGGTACCCACGCGGGATGCGGTGGAGATCAGTAGGGCGCCCAGGGAGGAGGTAGCCCCCTCGGTCTTGGGCTTTTCCATGATGACCCGGAAGGCCTCAGGCAGCAGACGGATCTGGATCAGCTTGGTGCGGAAGGTAAAGAACAGGCCGGCAACCACCAGGAACAGGGGGACCCAGGGATCATACAGGAACCCACTGATGGCGTTGACCACGCTGTCAATGCTTGCGAGGATATCGCTCATTTCGTTTCACTCTCTCTATTAAATAATATTTGCGTCCAAAGGACTCAACCTTTACATTTTACGTGAAAAATGTAAGATTTGCAAGAACTATTTAGTGGTAAAAACAGGAAAACGCCCGGGCGATTGCCCGGGCGCTCGGTCATTGTGTAAAGTGTGCGGTACAAATCAAAAAGATAGGAGGAAAGAGTGATGTTCCTGCATAGGATTCAACCTCATTTCCATTCTTTTTCCGGGAAGGCTGGGGAGCCTTCGATCTCACTCGTGTCGGTAACCACGGTGAGGTGGTAAACGTACAGCGTAGGGTGACGGCCGCAGCCGCTGGGGAGAACCACCTGCTGAATGGGACCTGACAGCTGCTGACTGTTGGTTTCCCATCTGGCGCTCCACCGAACCGGTGGACCCTTCGTACCAAAGGAAGATCATCTTTGGTGAGGTTAGTATACAACAAAGTGAACAGAATTGCAAGAGGAAAATTCGAAAAACTGGACATTTTTACGAATGGATACAAAAACGAGACCGAACCTACGGTTCGGTCTCGTTTGCTTACGGAGCTTTGTAGGTGATCTTGCCGCCGGCCATGGTGAGGCAGACGGTCAGGTCCTTGATCTCCCGGTGGGGGACGGTAAAGATGTCCCGGTCCAGGACCACCAGGTCGGCCAGCTTGCCGGCCTCCAGAGTGCCCAGGTCGGTCTCGGCGTGGACCAGCTTGGCGGCGTTCACCGTGTAGATGGCCACAGCCTCCTCCGGGGTGAGGGCCTGGTGGGGCAGGAAGGGGGTGTCATCCTCCTGGGAGGTGGGGCGGTTCACGGCGCAGTGGATGCCCCACAGGGGGGAGAAGTCCTCCACGGGGCAGTCGGAGCCGCCGCCCACCAGGACACCCACGTCCATGAGGGTCTTCCAGGCGTAGGACTCTCCGGTGCGTGCACCCATGCGGGAGGGGGTCAGAGGGGCATCCGAGGGGATGAAGGCGGGCTGGACGTCTGCGCCCATACCCAGAGCGGCCATCTGCGCATAGAGGGCCCGGTCGCCGAACTGGCAATGGACCACCCGGTGGCACAGGGGCTTGGGGTTCCGGGCCTGGACCTTGCGGACGGCCTCCACGAAGGAGGCGGTGGCGCCGTCGCCAATGGCATGGCAGGAGACCTGGAGGTCGTTGTCGTGGCAGAGGGCCACCATCTCGTCCAGAGCCTCCTGGGTGTAGACGGCGATGCCCCGGTTACCCGGATCGTCGCTGTAGTCCTCCCGCAGAAGGGCGGTTCGGGCCCCCAGACTGCCGTCGGCAATGAGCTTGACATTGCCCACCTTCAGCCAGTCACTGCCCTGGAAGGAGCGCAGGGGCTGGGAGAGGAGTTCCTTCCGGAAGACCTCGGGACGAGCGGCCTCCCACTCCTGCCACAGACGGACGGAGAGGGCGTTCCGGCCTTCCAGGGTCTCAAAGGCGGCCTTCAGGTCGGCCCATTCCACGCCCCCCTGGGGGCCTACGTCGTCGCTATGGACGCCGGTGAGGCCCACGGCGGCAAAGGTTTTGCCGGTCTCCTCCACCAGGTGCTCGATCTGAGCCTGGGTGAGCCGGGGACGGGCCTGCTTGATCTGGTCCAGGGCGGACTCCCAGATGACGCCGTTGAGCTTGCCGTCCTCTCCCTTGTCCAGCTGGCCGCCGGGGATGACGGTGTTCTCGTCAAAGCCGGCCATGGCCAGGGCCTTGGGGTTGGCGGCCCCCACATGGCCGCAGATACGGTCCAGGATCACGGGGTGGTCGGCAGAGATGGCCTGGGCGGTGCTGCCGTCGGGCAGGACCGGGGGATCGAAGAGGTTGTGGTCAAAGCCGTAGCCGATGATCCACTCGCCCTCAGCCAAATCGTGGGTGGCCACGTATTCCCGGCCCCGGGCCACGATCTCGTCCAGGGACTTGACCCCGCGCAGGTCCAGCTGCTGAAGGCCCTCACCCACCATGAGCATGTGCATGTGGGTGTCCACGAAGCCGGGCAGGACGCAGCGGCCCTGCAGATCGATGGGCTGGGTGTTCTCGTCGGCCAGGGCCAGGACGGCGTCGTCACTGCCCACCATGGCGATGCGGTCCCCCCGGACCGCCAGGGCAGACACCGTCCGCCCGGCCATGGTGTGGATGACACCGTTGTAGAAAATGGTATCCATAGGAATTACCTCCAAAGAGCCTCGCAGAGTTTTCCTGCCCGCAGGCAGGAAAAGGAGGTGAAATGTATTTTTTCGGTGGCTTTGCCGCCGAAAAAATTCTTCTCAGCCAACAAACGTACAAGGCCGCCCGTCAGAGACGGACGGCCTGTGCGCTGCAGTTGGCTGCAATCTTCAAAATTTGAAGCCCAACGAAGTGGGTTCAAATTTTCTTATCCCACGGGGTGCACATCCTGGAAGTGGATGTTCCAGATCCAGGAAGCGTTCATGGTGACGCCCTCGTAAGCGGCGTTCATGGCGATGTTCTTCACGGGATAGTACATGTAGATGTAGGGGGTCTCAGCCA
>JAFSFC010000056.1 GCA_017435425.1 Ruminiclostridium sp.
GACCGAACCGGCGCTTCCTCCCATTCGCTCTGCACCTCATACACGGTGCTGTACAGGTCAGACAGGATGGGGACCCGGACCTCCTTCTCCAGGCGTGCCTGGGCCTGAATGGAGAGCTCTGCCTGAATGGTCCGGGGTTCCTCCGGGTCCAGGCTGCACTTCACGTCGCTGAAATACAGACTCATCTCGCAGAGGGCATCCTCGCTGTCCTCTCCCCCATCCATGAGCTGGGAGTAGGGCAGGCGGAAGTCGGCCGGGAAGACCGTTCCATCCTCCCCCCGCAGGAGGAGGTTCAGCCGGGCTTCGCCCTTAAAGACCAGCTTGGTGCCAATGACCCGGGCCTCGGTGCAGGTGCAGCCCGCCCGGACGGACAGGATGGCCTGGGGGTCCGGGCTTCCTGCCGGGAGGGTCAGGCCGTCACGGTAGGAGAAGGCCTTCTCCTGGACCTCCGCCGTCACCAGGCTGCGAAACTCCCCGGGCCTCTGGCGGAGGGCATAGGTCTCCCCTTCCTCTCCGTAGCAGGCCAGGGCCAGAGCCTGGGGATGCCAGGCCTCCACCTCCAAAGACCAGCTGGCCCGAACCAGGATCTTTCGGGGGTTGAGCAGATGGACATCCACCGACAGGAGCCGGGGCTCTGCCCGGAGAACACACCGCCGGGTCACCTGGGGCAGGTCCGGGGCGGCGGCAAAGGGCAGGGCGGCCTCCATGGTCTGGATGGGCCCCTCCCCCTCCGGCTGGTAGAGGACGTTCACCCGGATGAGGCCAGAGAACTCCCCCCGTCCCTCCTGGGGTTCCTTCCGCTGGAGGAGCATCCGCCCCCGGCTGTCCAGGACCTGCCAGATGTCCGGGCAGGCATCCGGAACGATACATTCCGCCGTCTCCTCCTGTTCCAGGGTGGTGCGGCAGACGGCTTGCCAGCACCGGATGTTCTCACGCCGGAGTTCCAGTTCCATAGTCGTGACCATTCCTTTCGGGTAAATAGTTTGTATCACAGACTATGAGCCAACGGCGGAAGATATGCTTATTTCTCCTTCATATGGAAGAGCTTCTTCAGCACCCCGGCCAGGGCCTTGGGGGCGTTTACTACCACCATCTTCATCCTATAACCTCCTTTTCGGGCATAGAAAAACCCGCCTGCTTCATTTTATTCTGAAGCAGGCGGATTTGCTTATCCTTTTGGCGTTTCCCAGGGTTTGTTCTCCTTGGCCAGCTCGTACAGCCGGACGTAGCTCCGGTGGCGGCTGGGCTGGATGTCCCCGGCCTTGAGGGCCGCCAGGACGGCGCAGCCCTTCTCCTTCACATGGGCGCAGCCAATGAACCGGCACTGGTCCAGATAGGGCTTGAACTCCCGGAAGGTGTGCTGCAGGACTTCCTTCTCCCGGATCTCCCCCTTGTCGGTGTCAAAGGCGGAGAAGCCGGGGGTGTCGGCGATGAGACCGCCAGAGACGGCAAAAAGCTCCACATGGCGGGTGGTGTGGCGGCCGCGGCCCAGCTTCTCGCTGATCTCCCCCGTGGCGATGCCGAAGTCGGGCTCCAGGGCGTTGAGGATGCTGGACTTGCCCACGCCGGAGTTTCCGGTGAAGGCGGAGACCTTGCCGGCCAGCAGGCCGCGCAGCTCCTCGATGCCCAGGCCGGTCTCGGCGCTCACCTTGATGGTGTGGAAGCCGGCGGCGGTGTAGATGTTGTACAGTTCCTCCGCCTGGACCAGGTCCCACTTGTTGATGCAGATGATGGGCTCGCAGTCCTTGCTCTCGGCCAGGGCGGTGATCCGGTCCACCAGGAAGGGGTCGGTCACCGGGATGGCCCCGGAGCAGATGATGACCATCTGGTCGATGTTGGCCACCGCCGGACGCTGGAAGAAGTTCCGGCGGGGCAGGATCTCGTCCAGGGAGCCGGAGCCGTCCTCCTGGACGGTGATGGCCACCCGGTCCCCCACCAGGGGGGTGATCTTCTTGTAACGGAACTTACCTCTGGCCCGGGTGGTGATGAGTTCCTCGCCGCACTGGACGTAGTAGAACCCGCTCAGGGCCTTGAGGATGGTCCCTTCTCTTTTCTGTTCACTCATAGGTTCACACTCAACCGTCAAAATTTACCGTGTAGGTCTCCAGCAGCTGGTCGTCGATATAGACGCAGACCTCCTGGCTGCCGGTGCCGCTGACTGTGGTCACCAGGGTCCCGGCGGAGGTGCTCACCACGTCGTTGTAGACCTCCTGACCGGCCAGGGTGATGCGCACGGTGACGCTCTCAGGCTCAGGGGGCAGGACCACGGTGATGGGCTTGGAGGTGATGGGCTTGGCCTCGGGGCCCTTGGAGTAGTGGAGGGTGATGGCCGTGCCCTCCTCCACCTCGGTGTTGGGGGCGATGCTCTGGTAGACCACGGTGCCGGCAGGCTGTTCGCTGGACACCTCTTCGGTGTCGGCCACGGTAAGGCCCAGGTTCTCCAGCATCTTGGTTGCCTTCTCCAGGCTCTGACCGGTGACCGAGGGGACCACCACGGGGGTGGACTCGGGGCCCTTGCTGATGACCAGGTGGACCTGGTCGCCGGGGTAGAGTTCGGTGCCCTTGGGGGGCGTGTAGGAGATGACCCAGTCCTTCTCCACATCCTCGGAGTACTCATACTCGGGGGATGCCACCTTGAGGCCCAGGGCCTGGAGGGCCTTCACGGCTTCCTCATAGGTGTAGTTGGTCACGTCGATCATCTCCACAGCCTCCTGGCCGCCGCTCACCGTGACTGTGATGGTGGAGCCCTTTTCAGCGATCCGTTTCGGCGAGGGGTCCTGATCCATGATCTGGTCCTTCTCGTACTTGTCGCTGTACTCGATGTCTCCCTGGACCACGTAGAAATTCTCCATGATCTCCTTGTTGCTGTAGACCTCGGAGAGGGTCATGCCCCGCAGGTCGGGGACCTCCACGCCGTCCTTGTCGAAGAACCCACTGAAGAAGAACAGCCACAGGACCAGGGCGGCGCCCAGGAGCAGGACGATGATGGCGATGGGGATGGCCATGCTCTTGCGGCCCTCCTCCTCATCCTCCAACTCATCCTCGGGCTCCTCCCGGTACCGCCTGGGGGGCGGGGGCGGCGGAGCCGTCCGGGTGCGGGTCTGGGGACGGGGCCGGCGGACCTCTCCGCCCTCACCCATCCGGCCGGTGTCATCAGGAATGGGCTGGTTGCCGTGGAAGGCAGCCAGGTTGTAGTGGAAGACCATCTGAGGATTCTTGCGGAAATCCTCCAGATCCCGGAGCATGGCCCCGGCGTTCACATATCGCTGGTCGATCCGGGAGGACATGGCCTTCATGGTGATCTCCTCCAGGCCCCCGGGGATGTCGGGGTTCAGCTCTCTGGGGGACAGAGGGGTTGCATTGATGTGCTGGATGGCCACCGCCACGGGAGTGTCTCCCTCAAAGGGCAGGCGGCCGGTGAGCATCTCGTAGAGGACCACACCTGCCGAGTAGATGTCTGCCCGGGCGTCGATATGGCTGCCCCTGGCCTGCTCGGGGGAGATATAGTGGACGGAGCCCAGAGCCTCCTGGGTCATGGTGGCCTGGGCGGCGGACATGACCCGGGCGATGCCGAAGTCAGCCACCTTCACGCTGCCATCCCGGAGGACCATGATGTTCTGGGGCTTGATGTCCCGGTGGATGATCCCCCGGCTGTGGGCATGGCCCAGGGCACGGACGATCTGGGTGGTGAAGTAGAGGGCCTCCCGCCAGTGGAGGGTGCCATTCTTCTTCTGCATATACTGCTTGAGGGTCAGGCCGTCAATGAGCTCCATGACGATGTAATCCAGGTCATCGCCATGGCTGTCATCATAGACGGAAACGATATTCGGATGGGAGAGCATGGCAACTGCCCGGGCCTCCTCATGGAAGCGGCGGCGGAAATCGCTGTCGGCCGCCAGGTCCCGCTTAAGGACCTTGATGGCCACATACCGCTGCAGGCGGTGGCAGTAGGCCTTGTAGACCACAGCCATCCCTCCAACCCCGATCACATCGAGGATTTCATACCGGTTATCGAGCATTTTACCGATGTATTGATCCATGGTAACACACTCCTTCACACTTGAAACATAACGACGGTCACGTTGTCCGAGGCCCCGGCGTCCAGGGCCCGGTCCAGGAGCCGGTGGCAGACCTCTGCCGCCGTGCCCCCTGCCAGGACTTCCGTCAGGATCTCCTGGTCGGTGACCTCGTTGACCAGTCCGTCAGAGCACAGGAGGACAACGTCGCCCTCCTCCACCGTCTCCCGGAACAGGTCTGCTTTTACTTGCTTGCCGGTGCCCAGAGCCCGGGTGATAAGGTTCTTCTGGGGGTGGCGGCGGGCTTCCTCGGGGGTCAGGGCCCCATGCTGAACAAGCTCCTCCACCACGGAATGGTCCCGGGTGATCTGGCGGATGGCTCCGCCGGAGATCCGGTAGGCCCGGCTGTCACCCACGTTCACCACCCACAGGTCCTTCTCCCGGATGAGGGCCCCCACCAAAGTGGTGCCCATGCCGGCATAGGCCCGGCTGGTGCCCGCCTTCAGCCAGACTGCCCGGTTGGCAGCCTGGGCAGCCTGGACCATCAGTTCCTCTTCCTCGGCGTAGAGGGAGGGATCCTCCAGACAGACCATATGGCTCTCATACCGGTCTCTGGCCATGGTGCTGGCCAGGTCTCCGGCCGCTGCGCCACCCATACCGTCGCACACCACAGCCCAGGCGTAGTCGTCCTTCATCTGGAAGGCACAGGCATCCTGGTTCTGGGAGCGGACCATTCCTTTGTCCGTCAGTCCCCATAAGTCGACCATATGGGTATCACTCCTTTCCCTCATCTGCGGGCTTGGCTGGCCTTCATGGCCTTGCGGCGAAGCTGGCCGCAGGAAGCGTCAATGTCACTGCCCAGTCTCCGCCGGACGGTGGCGGTGATCCCCCGCTTTTCCAGAGCCTTCTGGAAAGCGGCCACATTCTTGGCCGTGCTGGGCTTGTAGGGGCTCTCCTCCACGTGGTTCAGGGGAATGAGGTTCACGTGGGCCACGGTCCCCTCCAGGTGATCTCCCAGGAGGTTGGCGTGGTAGGGAGTGTCGTTCATGCCGTCGATCATGGCATACTCATAGGAGATCCGGCGGCCGGTCTTTTTAAAGTACCGGCGGCAGGCATCGAAGAGCTGGTCCACGTTGTGGGCTCTGTTCACGGGCATGAGCTTGGTGCGGGTCTCGTCATCGGGGGCGTGGAGGGAGACCGACAGGGTGATCTGCAGGCCCTCCTCAGCCAGACGGTCGATGCCCTTCACCAGGCCGCAGGTGGACAGGGAGATGTGGCGCATGCCGATGTTCATGCCGTCGGGATGGTTCACCAGCTCCAGGAACCGCTTGACATTGTCGTAGTTGTCCAGGGGTTCGCCGATGCCCATGAGGACGATGTTGGAGATGGGATAGCCGGAATCCTTCTGGGTGTAGACCACCTGGTCCAGCAGCTCGGCTGCCGTCAGGTTCCGGACCTTGCCCCCCAGGGTGGAGGCGCAGAAGGCGCAGCCCATGGCACAGCCCACCTGGGAGGAGATACAGACGGAGTTGCCGTGGCGGTACCGCATGAGAACGGTCTCGATGCAGTTGCCGTCGGACAGCCTCCAGAGATATTTTATGGTGCCGTCCAGTTTTGAGACCTGTTTTCTCTCCACCACGGGGGCGGAAAACTGTCCCTCCTGGGCGATCTTCTCCCGCAGGGCCTTGGGGAGGTTGGTCATCTCCTCCACGGAGGAAATGCCCCGGCTGAACCACTGGAAGATCTGCTTGCCCCGGAAGGCGGGCATTCCCTGCTCCTTACACCAGGCGGTGAGTTCCTCCGGGGTCATGGATTTCAGGTCAGGCATGGTCTTCCCCCTCTCTGCGGAATCTGGCAATGAAGAAGCCGTCGGTCTCTGTCCGCTGGGGCCAGAGGGTGCACTGCCCCTCTGCCACCTCCCCGATGGGGCCGGGCAGGGTGAAAGCTTCCAGCTTGAACTGGGGGTGGCTTTCCAGGAAGGCCTGGGCCACCGCCTCGTTCTCCTCCTTCCGGAGGGTGCAGGTGGAGTAGAGCAGCAGGCCGCCGGGGCGGACATAGTTTGCCACGTTGTCCAGGATATCCTTCTGGATCTGGGGCAGGCCGCCGATCTCCTCCAGGGTCTTGTATCGGATCTCCGGTTTCTTCCGGATGACCCCCAGGCCGGAGCAGGGCACGTCGGCAATGACCGTGTCGAAGGCTTCGGCCCAGTTCTTTTTGAATTTCTTGCCGTCGGCCACCTGGGCGGTGATGGAGGTCAGGCCCAGACGGCTGGCGCTGGCCTCGATGAGGCCCTTCTTGTGTGCGTGGAGGTCACAGGAGGTGATGGATCCCTCATCCCCCATGACGATGGCAGAAGCAAAGGACTTGCCGCCGGGGGCGGCGCAGGCGTCCAGGACCTTCTGGCCGGGGGTGAGGCCGGCGGCCAGGACGGCCAGCTTGGCGGCGGGGTCCTGGGCGTAGATGTGGCCCTCTTTCCAGGCCGTCCGCTGGGTCACATCGCCGGTGGCAGACAGGATCAGGCAGTCAGGAAGCCAGGGGTGGCGCTCTACGGTGACCCCCTCCTCCTCCAGGGATGCGATGACCTGGGAGGTGGTGGCCCGGCAGGTGTTCACCTGGACGGTGACGGGAGGCTCTCCGTTGTCCCACTTCAGGAGGGCTTCCACTTCCTCTTCGGGCAGCAGACCCTCCAGTTCCTCCACCAGCCACTGGGGGTGGCTGTAGAGCAGGGACAGGTAGGCGGCACGGCTGGACCGGTCCAGGGTGGGCAGGTTATCCAGGTTCCGGGCAATGTTGCGCAGGATACCGTTGACCATACCGCTGGCTCTCTGGTTCTTGCAGTGCTTTTTGGTCAGCTCCACCGCCTCGCTGACGGCAGCGTTGGCGGGGATCTTGGTCATGAAGAGCATCTGGTACAGACCCAGACGCAGGTTGGCCAGGACCTTGCTCTCCATCTTGGCCAGTTTCATTGTGGAGTACTGCTGGAGGTAGTAGTCCAGCAGCATCCGGTTTTGCAGGACACCGAAGCAGAGACGGGTGGCCAGAGCGGCGTCACGCCGGTCCAGGCCCTCGTCCCGGATCACTTTTTTCAGATGTCCGTTGGACCATGCCTTCTGCCGCTCCATGGCGACTAAGGTCAGCAGGGCCGCTTCTCTGGCGGACATGATCCGTCCCTCCTTTCGGACAGTTTCTTATTCAACGGGAATGGGGTGGCCCCGCAGGTAGTCGGCGGCCTTCAGGCGCTTGCCGCCGTCGGCCTGGAGCTCGTTGATCTGCAGGACGGTGCCGCCGCCGCAGGCGATCTTCAGGCCCTTCTTGTCGGCGGCGATGACGGTGCCGGGGGCCTTCCCGGTGGTCTCGGCCAGCACAGAGGTGGAGAAGATCTTGCAGCGGGTGCCGTTGAGCTCGGTGACGGCAGCGGGCCAGGGGATGAGACCACGGACCTGGTTGTGCAGCTCCCGGGCAGGACGGGTGAAGTCCATGGGGGACAGGGCACGGCTGAGCATGGGGGCGTGGGTGACCAGGTCGGCCTGCTGGGGGGTGCGGGTGGCGGTGCCGTTTTCAATGGCTACCACGGTATCCACCAGGAGCTTGGCTCCCATGTGGGCCAGACGGTCGTGGAGGTTCTCCACGGTCTCGTCGGGGTCAATGGGGGTGACGGCCTGGGAGATGATATCGCCGGCGTCCAGCTCCAGGACCACATTCATGATGGTCACGCCGCTCTCGGCATCGCCGTTGAGGATGGCCCAGTGGATGGGGGCGGAGCCCCGGTACTTGGGCAGCAGAGAGGAGTGGACGTTGATGCAGCCCAGCTTGGGGTAGTCCAGGATCTCCTGGGGGAGGATCCGGCCGTAGGCCGCCACCACGATCAGGTCGGGGGCCAGGCCCTGGATGGTCTCCAGAGCGGTGCCGTCCCGGAGCTTGGTAGGCTGGAAGACGGGGATGTCGTGGTCCAGAGCCACCACCTTCACGGGAGGGGGCTGGAGCTTCATGCCCCGGTTCTTGGGCTTGTCAGGCTGGGTGAAGACGCCCACGATCTCGTGGCCGGCCTCAATGAGGGCCTGCAGGGAGGGCACCGCAAAGTCAGGGGTGCCCATGAACAGGATCTTCATCAGTCTTCGTCGACCTCCAGCTCGCCCCGGCTGAGCATAGCCTCGATGTCGGCCTCGGTCATGAGGACATCGCACAGTTCGTTGTACATGTGGCCGTCCAGATGGTCGGTCTCATGGCAGAAGCAGCGGGCGGTGATGCCCTCACGCTCATACTCCACAGGGTTGCCGTAGCGGTCCTGGGCCTTCAGCTTCACCTTCATGGGGCGGGTCACCAGGCCGTACATACCGGCCAGGGACAGGCAGCCCTCCAGGCCCTCCTGCTCGCCCTCGGTGCTGACGATCTCGGGGTTCACCAGTTCCAGATACTGCTCATCGTCGTCCATCACCAGGACAACACGGCGGAGGATGCCGATCTGGGGCGCAGCCAGACCCAGGCCGCCGGACTTGATGAGGGTGTCCTTCATGTCGTCCAGCAGGTTGTGGAGCTTTTCGTCAAAATTCTCGATGGGGCGGCAAACCTTGGTCAGAGCGGGATCGCCCTTCTGCAGAATCGTCTTAACCATGATAAAATTCCTTCCTTTTCTTGCGTATTAATCTGTAGGATTGATATCGATCAGGACAGACAGGCCTCGGTTGACCTTGTCCTGCTGGGCTGTCCTGACCAGCTGGGCCAGAATGGCCCGGGTATCTTTGTCGTTCCGGCCCTTGAGCAAAATGCAGTACCGGTAACGGTTGTTGACTTTCAAAACCCCTGCCGGGGCGGGTCCCAGGACCTGGACCGTCTGGCCCTGGTCCTGTTTGGCCTTCACCCAGGGCTCCAGGCTCCGCCGCAGAACGGCGCACAGCCGGAGGACCTGGTTCTCCTCCGGGCCGGTGACAGTGAGCCGGAAGAGATCCACAAAAGGGGGAAACAGCAGGAGTTTTCTCATCTCCCGCTCCCCCTCATAGAAGGCGTCATAGTCCTGGCGGGCGGCCAGGGTGATCACGTCGTTGTCCGGGGTCCAGGTCTGGAGGACGGCCCGACCGGGCTTGTCCCCACGGCCTGCCCTTCCCACCACCTGGGTGAGGAGGGAAAAGGTCCGCTCGGCGGCCCGGTAGTTGTCGGCGTAGAGGGACAGATCGGCATCCACCACACCCACCAGGGTCACGTTGGGAAAGTCCAGGCCCTTGGCCACCATCTGGGTGCCCAGCAGGACGGGGACCTTTTTCTTCCGGAACCGGTCCAGCAGGACCTCATGGGACTGGGTGGCGGAGATGGTGTCGGCGTCCATCCGCATGATCTCCACATCGGGGTACCGGGCCTGAAGCTCCTCCTGGAGTTTCTGGGTGCCCATGCCGATCATGCGAAGCCGCCCATAGCACTGGGGGCAGAGGTCGGGCAGGGGCTCGGAGTGGCCGCAGTAGTGACACATGAGCCGCCCGTTGGCGCTGTGGTAGGTCAGGTGAACGGAGCACCGGGGACAGGCGGGGACCTGTCCGCAGTCGCCGCAGGCCACCATCCGGCTGTTGCCCCGGCGGTTGAGAAAGAGGATGCTCTGCTCTCCCCGCCGGAAGTTCTCCTCCAGTTCCTCCAGGAGGAAGGCGGAGAGGCCGGTGTCATTCCCCTTCCGAAGCTCGGGCTTCATGTCCACGATGTGGACCGGGGGCATGGCCTGGGTGTTGTAACGGTGTTCCAGGGTGAACAGGTGGTACTGGCCGGTCTCGGCGGCGTATCGGCTGTCCACCCCCGGGGTAGCCGAGCCCAGCAGGAGCAGGCCCCCGTGCTGGGTACAGCGGAACTTTGCCACCTCCCGGGCATGGTAGCGGACCATGCTCTCGGACTGGTAGCTCCCCTCCTGCTCCTCGTCCAGGATGATGAGGCCCGGATTGGGCAGGGGGGCAAAGACAGCGGACCGGGTGCCGATGACCACAGGGGCCAGGCCCTCCCGGACTCGCTTCCATTCATCATAACGCTGGCCGGTGGACAGGCAGCTGTGGAGCACAGCCACCTTGCGGCCAAAGTGGGAGATAAAAATCTGCAGCAGGCTGGGGGTCAGGGCGATCTCGGGCACCATAACGATGGCACCTCTGCCCTGGTCCAGGACCTTCTGGATCAGGTGGAGGTAGACCTGGGTCTTGCCGCTGCCGGTGACCCCGTAGAGCAGGGCCGCCTGGGGCTTTCCCGTGTCCATCAGCCGGGACAGACCCTCAAAGGCCCTCTGCTGCTGGCGGTTCAAGGTGTGCAGAGGGGTGACCTCATCGGTCTGGGGCAGTTCCCGCCGGAAGACGGTCTGCTCCTCCAGAGTGAGGACCCCGCTCTTGGCCAGGGACTTCACCGTCTGCTGGGAGGCCCCCGTAAAGTAGCACAGCTCCTTCACGCTGGCGCTGCCCAGGTTACACAGCAACTCCGTGACGGCATGGCGCATGGGGGCGGTCTTTCGCTTGGGGGCGGTGAGGGCCAGGGCATCCTCGGGCTTCATGGACAGGCGGGCCACCTTTTCGGTCTTGTCCCCCACCTTGCGCTTGGCCTGGGTCTCCTTCTGGACGAGGCCGCCCTTCTCCATCTCCCGGAGGGTCCCTCGGGGGTCCTTCAGATCGGGGATGGCCTTGAGCTGTTCCAGGTCGATCCTGCCCCCGTTGGCGCAGAGGATCTCCAGGATCTGCCGCCCCTTGGGACTTCCCTCCGTGGCGGCACAGGCCTCCTCCCGGTCCAGACCGGGCACCAGGGCATAGCCCTCCTTCAGGTCGTACCACAGGCCGGTGGGGAGCATGGTCATGGCGGCGGCATAGACGGTGCAGAAGAACCGCTCCCGCATCCACAGGGCCAGCCGGAGACCCTTGGCATCCAGCACAGGCTGCTCGTCCAGCAGGGTGCGGACCTTTTTCAGCTTTCCGCTGGGCTCCTCCTCCGCCAGGGACAGGACTAGGCCCTCACTGGGTCGGTTGCCCGTGCCGAAGGGGACCAGCACCCGCATCCCCGGCCGGAGTTTCCCCTCCAGCTCTTTGGGCACGGCGTAGGAGTACGGCCGGTCAATGGCAAAGGTGGCGGCGGAAAGGGCGATTTTTGCGGTCAACATAGCTCTGCCCTCTCCTCCTTCCTTTCACAGGCCTTATTCAGCCTCTTCCGCGAAGACTTCCTCTTCGATCTCTTCTGCAAAGACTTCCTCCTCCAGGACGACGGCTTCCTCAGCCACAGGGTCCTGGGGGACCTTGCCCTCGGCGATCTCACGGACGGCAATGCTGACGGGCTTATCCTCCAGCATGATGCCCTGCTCGTCGGCCTCGATGGCGATCTTGCGGGCACGGGCGGCCACCACGTTCACCAGCTTGTAGCGGCTGGGGACCTGGGCTAACAGTTCATTCATTGCGGGATACAGCATCATAACGCATTACTCTCCTTTAAAATCTTCTAATAAATCCATCCGTCCCTGGGTGCGGCAGCGGGCGGCATCCAGGACGGCAAAGACCTGGGCCACGGCGTTCTCCACCGCATCGTTCAGGATGATGTAGTCGTACTTGGGCACTTCCTTTGCCTCCACCCGGGCAATGGCCAGACGCTTCTGGATGGTCTCCTCGTCGTCGGTGCCCCGGCCCCGCAGGCGGTCGGCCAGGTGCTGGAAGGAGGGGGGCACGATGAAGGCGGAAATGGACTCGGGCATTTTCTCCCGGACCAGGGCCGCACCCTGGACCTCGATGTCCAGGATCACGTCGATGCCCTGGGCCATCTTCTCCCGCAGGACGGCCATGGAGGTACCGTAATAGTTGCCGTTGTACTGGGCATACTCCAGGAACTCGCCCCGGGCGATGCGGGCTTCAAACTCCTCTTTGGTGACGAAGTGATAGTTCACCCCGTTGACCTCCCCCTCCCGGGGCTGCCGGGTGGTGAAGGAAATGGAAAAATAGATCTCGGGCCGCTGGGCCAGGACCTGATTGATGACCGTGCTCTTGCCTGCGCCGGAAAAGCCGGAGAGCACGATGAGACTTCCTTGGTTCATTCTTCTTCCTCCCCCTGGACCTCTTCGCGGCCGTTCCAACGCCCGGCCAGTGTCTCGGGCTGCAGCGCGGAGAGGATGATGTGATCGCTGTCGGTGATAAGGACCGCACGGGTCCGGCGGCCATAGCTGGCATCCACCAGGTTCCCCCGCTCTCTGGCCTCCTGGACCATACGCTTGATGGGGGCGGACTCCGGGCTCACCACAGCGATGAGCCGGTTGGCGGAGACCATGTTGCCAAAGCCGATGTTGATGAGCTTCACGAGACGGCCCCCTTACTCGATGTTCTGGACCTGCTCGCGGATCTTCTCGATCTCGCCCTTGATGTCCACCACCAGGCGGGACATCTCCACATCGCTGCACTTGGAGCCGATGGTGTTGGCCTCCCGGTTGAACTCCTGGATCAGGAAGTCCAGCTTGCGGCCGATGGGGCCGCCCTGGGCGAGCATGTCCTCCAGCTGGGACAGATGGCTGTGGAGACGGACGGTCTCCTCGTCCACGGCCACCTTATCGGCAAAGAGGGCAGCCTCGGTGAGGATGCGGGCCTCGTCGATCTGGGTGTTGGCCAGGACCTCCTCCATACGGGTCCGGAGCTTTTCCCGGTACTCGGTCACAGAGGCGGGGGAGCGCTCCTCCACCTTGGCCAGGAGGGCCTCAATGTTGGCTGCCTTGGAGCGGACGTCCTGGGCCAGCTTCTCGCCCTCCCTCTCCCGCATGGCGTTAAAGTCATCCAGGGCCATGGACAGGACCTGGGCGATATCCCCGGCGATGACGTCGGCATCACCCTGCTCCTTTTCCACCAGGAAGACATCGGGGAACCGGGACAGGAGGGAGACGGAAATGTCGTCCCGCAGGCCATAGGCGTCCCGCATCTGGGTCAGAGCGGTGTAGTAGCCGTCGGCCACCGGGCGGTTCAGGGTCACGGCCACCTTGTCGGCGGCGGTGGCATCAATGGAGACGAAGACGTCCATCTTTCCTCGTGCCACTCGCTTCTGGACGCAGGACTTGATGGTCTCTTCGGCGAACACGTAGAGCCGGGGGATCTTCACGGAACAATCCAGGTAGCGGTTGTTCACAGCCCGGAGCTCTACGGTGATGGTACGGTCATGGAGGACGGCTTCCCCTCTGCCGTAACCGGTCATGCTTCGAATCAAGCTTAACACCTCATATTCTTATATGTCATGGTTCCGGGTTACCCCGGAACCTGGGATATACAAAATCTGATCAGCAGGCATCGCACATGCAGTCCATGCATGCCAGGGCGGCGCACAGGTTCCACATGTCATTGCTGTTTCCCTGGCGGTACACACCCCGGCCCCCCTGCATGTTCAGGTTGTTCATGGCCTGGCGGTACTCCATGTTGTTGGGGTCCATGCTGCAGGCGGTGTAGAAATTCTGGCGGGCGTCGTCCATCCAGCCCCGGCGGTAGGCGATGGTGCCCATCAGGTAGTACCACTCGGCGGTCTGGCTGGGACTGCTGCGAAGGATCCGCTCGGCCTCGGCCAGGTTGTTCTGGTTGATGAGCAGGCGGACCTGCTGGAAACTTACATTGTTATAGCCACCCTGATTGCTGTAGCCCTGGTTGCTGTAGCTCTGGCCGCCGGTGCTGCCGGAGGTGCGGTAACCGCCCCCCTGGGTGCGCATTTTCACGATGGCATCATAGGCCTCGTTGACCTCTTTCATCTTGTCCTCAGCCAGATCGGCCAGAGGGTTGTTGGCATAGTTGTCGGGGTGGTACTTCTTCACCAGCTCCCGGTATGCCTTTTTGATCTCCTCATCACTGGCAGACGAGCTGACACCCAGGACGGAATAGGGATCGTTCATAATATAGTCTCCTTACGTATGGTCTGGTTTTTTCTGTTTCTTCTTCCACTGACCGGTGAACACGGCCTCCTCCACAACAGGGAGGCCGGTGCCCAGGATATGGCCCAGCAGGGTCTCCCACTCCCCCCAGTCCAGGAGGGAAAAAGCGGTGTCCGCCACCCCCAGGGAGTCGTGGAGGGTGCTGCGAATGTATTCCTTCTGCCCCTCGGCCTCCTGGCCGAACCGGGCCAGGAGGGGGTTGTAGCTGCCGGAGAGCTTGTCCCGGGGCAGATCGTCCCAGGCGTCCACCAGGTAGATCCACCGGCCCACATGGTAGAGGATCTGACCCACGGCGCTGGCCCGCCAGGGGGGCTCCATCCGGGTGGCCGCTCCCTGTAAGATCCGGGCAAAGGTATCTGCCGTCCGATCCAGGGAGGGGGAGTTTTCCTCCTCCAGCCGGTGCAGCTCTTCCAGGCAGTCCCGGACCAGTTGGTCAAAGTCCGGCCGGAGGGCAGCGGCCTTCCGATAGGCTCCCTTCAGGGCCAGACAGGCGGTGCGGCTCAGGGTCCGCTCCTTCCAGTCCCCGTCCAGAACAGAGTCCCGGAGCTTCCACCAGGTGAGGATCACACTGGCATCGGCCGCCCCATCCAGGGCGGGATTGCCCGGCCAGCAGGCCTTTTTGTTCCAGGGCTTATAGGGGCAGGAGCAGGCGGGGAATGTACAGGCCTCCTCTGGCTGGGCCAAGAGGATGGCCAGAAAGACAAAGTCGTAGTTGAGGATGAACTGGGTCCGCCGGCCGTACCGCTCCTTCAGGGTGTGGCACAGGCCGCAGTAGACCCCTTCATACCGCTGGGCATCCTCGGGTGAGAGCAGGTCTTTGATCCCTCTTACATACCCGAACATGCCTTCTTGATCTCCACAATGTGGAAGCGCAGGCCGCTGGTCTTCTTCATGTGGCGGTCCCAGGCCACAGCCAGGAGCACGCCCACAGCAAAGCCGCCGAAGGTTATGAGGACCTGGAGGCCCTCACCCAGTCCCACGCCCATGGCCACGAAGTAAGCCGCCATAGCCAGGATCAGGGGGACGATATAGACGATGGCCGCCGTGGTGAAAAAGGTTTTATTTTCACTGCGGACCTTGACGATGTCGCCCTTACCGGCGCTCACGTCGTTGAAGGCGGTGACCACGGTGTTGGTGTTGGTCATCATCTTTTCACAGCCGGCACACTCGTGGCAGCTGTGGGCAGCGCCGCAGGCGGTATCCCGCTCCACGGCGATCTGGGCCATGCCGTTTTCCAGCACGGCCTTAACTACTGCGATTTGTTCCATAATTGGTTATCCTCCATCTGCCGTTCCGGCAGGATCTTGTATCGTTATCTGGTCACCCGCAGGGCCACACTGTAGTTGGTGCCGATGACCCCGGCTTTCTCAAATTCCTCCCCCACCAATGTGACCTTGGCCGGGAAGCGCTGGATGGTGTCACTGGGCACAGCCTGGGAGAGGTCCACTTCCACCCGGACGTCCTCCCGGGTGATCTCCTTCACCAGGTCGGGTTCTCCCCGGACCCACACATAGAGCTTGGGGCTGATGCGCTCTGCCGTGCAGCCCTCGGGGATGTTCAACAGCTGGATGTCCTTCACCGCCAGCTGACGGCTGTCCAGGCTGTCCAGAGAGACCGTGACCGTGGCGTATGACGGCGTCCGCCAGGCCGAAAGACCGTGGGGCAGGCGAATGGGCAGGGCGTAGGTGGTGTCTCCATAGACCTGACTCAGGTCGATCTCACCCAGACTCACCGACACGGGGACGCCGTCCTCATTCCTGGGCTCGGCCACCGTGATGGTGTCGGGGCGGATCTTGTAGCTGACATCCTCAGCGGTGGCGCCGCCCCCGTCCCGGAAGGTGACCACCAGGGGCAGCTCCATGTATTTCTTTACAGGTACAGTGACCTGGACTGACGTAGCACTGCTGGCGATGTTCTCCAGGTCCTGGACGGGCTGACCGTCCACACCGATGAGGACCACCTCGGTCTGCTGGACGATGGTGTCGCTGACCTCTGCCCCGGTGACCTGGACCAGGGCATAGGAGATGGTATCCAGGACTTCTCTGGGGCCGGTGAGCTCCAGGGCAGCCGGATCGGTGATCACCCGGCCGGCCAGGCAGCCCTCGGCCTCTGTGCCGATGAACTCGCCCCGGACGGCGATCTCCTTGGTGCCCCGCTCCCGGACAGTGACCGTCACCTGCATCTTGTTCCAGCTGGAGCTGGTGACGTTGTCGGTGTTCACATAGGTAGGATAGACCGTGCGGCAGTTGAGGGTGTATTCCCCTTCGGCCGTAATGGAAGACACATCGGCAGCCAGGTAGACATTGTCCTTGTCCAGCTTCATGAGTGTCTTTTTCCGGCCGTTCAGCTTCAGGTCCATGGTCTCATCCTTCATCTCCGTGACCATGAAGCCCTGTTCGGTCAGGGCGTCCATCCCCTGCAGCTGCACCGTCACATCCCGCAGGGTGGCCGTGCCGGTGGGGTTCTCCACGTTGATCACGTAGAACCACAGGGCCATGGCCAGGAGAATGGCCAGGATGATATTCAGGTATTTACGATCTTGTTTCGTTCTCTTCACCCTTCTTTGACCTCCCTTGCCAGAACAACAGGGTGCGTTTGCGGATCTTTTCGGTGACAACTTCCTCGTGCGGAAGGAGTTCGTTGCGCAGGACTCTGCCCAGGGTCTCCGGGGACAGGTGGCGGCGCAGGTTGCCGTGGACCACCACAGAGATGGCGCCGGTCTCCTCCGAGACCAGAATGACCACCGCATCGGACCGCTCGCTCATGCCCAGGCCGGCCCGGTGGCGCATGCCCAGTTCCTTGCTCAGGTTCATGCTCTCAGACATGGGGAGCATGCACCCGGCGGCTGCGATCTTGCCCTTTCGGACCACCACCGCACCGTCGTGAAGGGGGGCCTTGGGGAAGAAGATGTTTTTCAGCAGTTCACTGGTGACAGTGGACTGGAAGGGGGTGCCCGAGGAGATGATGTTGGTCAGGTCGGTGTCCCGCTCGAAGACCATCAGGGCGCCCACCTTGTTTTTGGACATCTCGGCAAAGGCCTCCACGGTCTCGTTGATGGCGCCTTCCAGCTCGCTGGCCGGCGCTCCGCTGCCCCGGAAGACCCGGTTCAGGCTCAGGTTGTTGCTGCCGATGCGCTCCAGGAACCGGCGGATCTCCGGCTGGAAGATGATGACCAGGGCCAGAAGACCCAGCTCCATGGCCTTGCTCAAAACGAAATTCACGGCGTTCAGGTTGAACTGATAGGACAGCCACAGGACCACAAAGATCAGCAGGAGGGCCTTGGCTACCGCCACTGCCTTAGTCCGCTGGAGCAGAATGATGCCCTTATAGATGAGAAATGCCATGATGGCAATGTCGATCATATCTGCGATGGTGATGAGCCGCAGATAGTCCATGATGGTGGAAAAAAACTGCATCACTGAGTGCATAGCCGGGTCCTCCTTTCCTGATTTTTTGCCTGATCCAGCCACAGGGTATAGCACCCCGAGTTTTACATGGTAATTCAAGTTATTATACTGTATTTCCGGCTCATTTACAACCCCGAGGGGGATGAAATTTCCACAACAAAGAGGCGGATGGAGCCATCCGCCTCTTACACCAGCTGCCTCATGATGCTCAGAAATCCCTCCACCTCCCGGGCTGTGTTGAAGGCGGAAAAGCTCAGGCGGAGGGTCCCGGTCTCTGCCGTCCCGGCGGTCTCGTGGGCAGCGGGGGCGCAGTGAAGCCCCGCCCGGAGAGCCACCCCATGGGCAGACAGCCGGTCGGCCAGGGCTCCGGTGTCCCAGTGGGCCACCCGGAAGGAGAGGACCCCTGTCTGACAGGGCCCTCTGGTCCGGAACACCTGGACCCCCGGCAGTCTCTCCAACCCCTCCCCTGCCAGGTCCTTCAGGTCGGTCTCGTGGCGGAGAAGCCGCCCCGGCCCTACCCGCCGGACAAACCCCATCCCCGCCAGCAGGCCTGCCGCCCCGGGAACGTTGTGGGTCCCGGCCTCCAGCCGGTCCGGGAGATAGTCCGGCATGGCCTGGTTCCGGGAGTCGCTCCCCGTCCCTCCTTCCAGGATGGGCTCGCCTCCCTCCCGGCACAGAAGGAGTCCCGTCCCCTGGGGCCCGTACAGGCCCTTGTGCCCGGGCATGGCCACATAGTCCGCCCCCCAGTCCTCCAGGCGGACGGGAAGAAGCCCCGCACTCTGGGAGGCATCCACAATGAGCGGGACCCCTCTGGCCCGGCACAGAGCGGCGATCTCACCCACCGGAAGGACGTACCCAAAGACGTTTGACACCTGGGTGCAGACCATCACCTCCACCTCCCCGGTGAGCTGCCGGTCCAGCTCCTCCAGAAAGAGGTCCGGCCGGAAGAGAGGAGCTCGGATGGTTCGCACCCGGACCCCGGGAATGGATCGGAGAGGGCGGGTGACGGCATTGTGCTCCCAGCCGGACAGCAGGACGGTGCTCCCGGGTTTTACCAGGGATTTTACGGCGATGTTCAACCCATGGGTGGCGTTGGCCGTGAGGATCACCCGGTCGGGTTCCCCCACCCCAAAGAGGCAGGCCGCCCGCTCCCGGCAGGCCAGGAGGGTGGCCGCCGCCCGGGCAGAGGGGCCATACTCTCCCCGACCAGGGCTGGTCATGGTGGCCATGGCACGGCGGACCGCCCGGGACACCTCCGGCGGTTTCTGGAGGGTGGTGGCGGCGCTGTCAAAGTAGATCACAGCCCCACCTCCTGAAACCCGGCCCCGGTCCGCCCCACGTAGATGCCCAGGTAGGGGAGTTTTTTCTGGGCCAGGACGGTGAGGGTCCGGGAGAACTGGCGGCTCCCCACCCGGACAGAATAGCTGCACCCCCTGGGCGAGATCTCGGCAGGAGAGCGGAGGATCCGGGCCGGGATCCCCGCCCGCTCCAGGGTGTTGGCCACCCGCTGGGCATAGGTCAGGGACCGGCACATGATGAGATAGTACATAAGAAAAACCTCCTCCCGAGCACATCCTATGCTTGGAAGGAGGTCAGAGTGTCAAGTTTTGTCGGCAGCCTCAATGAGGACCACAGCGTGGGCGGCAATGCCCTGCTCGGTGCCGGTGAAGCCCAGGCCCTCCTCGGTGGTGGCCTTGACGCTGATGGCGGTCACCGGAATGCCCATGACCCGGGAGAGGTTCTGGCGCATCTGGGGAATGTGGGGCATGAGCTTGGGCTTCTGGGCCAGGATGGTCATGTCGGCGTTCTCCACCCGCCAGCCGTTTTGGGCCAGGATCTCCATGACCTTCCCCAGCAGGACCAGGCTGTCCGCCCCGCTGTAGGCGGGGTCTTTATCCGGGAAATGCTGGCCGATGTCCCCCAGGGCGGCAGCACCCAGGAGGGCATCCATCAGAGCGTGGGCCAGCACGTCTGCATCGGAGTGGCCCAGGAGGCCCAGGTGGTGGGGGATGTCCACCCCCCCCAGAATGAGCTTTCGGCCGGGAACCAGCCGGTGTACGTCATATCCGTGTCCGATCCGCATGGTTACTTCCCCATCCTTTCTGCCAGAATGGCCTCCCCATGGATGAGATCCCGGGGGGTGGTGATCTTAATATTCTCCTCGCTGCCCTTGGTCAGGACCACCGAGAAACCGATACGCTCCACAGCGGAGCAGTCGTCGGTAATGGGGGCCCCCTCCTGAAGGGCCTTGCCCACCGCCCCTTTGATGAGGGCGGCATCAAAGATCTGGGGTGTCTGAACGGCAAAGAGTTCGGACCGATCGGGGGTATCGATCACTACCCCATTCACCGCCCGCTTGATGGTGTCCTTCACGGGGATAGCCGGGGCGGCGGCGTGGTGCTTCCGAGCCGCCCGGATGGTCTCCGCAATGATCCCCTCGGTGACAAAAGGCCGGGCCCCGTCGTGGATGGCGATGAGATCGGCGGCAGGGTCGCAGGCCTCCAGGCCGGCCATGACAGACTCCGGCCGGCTGGCTCCCCCCCGGACCAGGCGCTTGACCTTGTCATAGCCCTTCTGGCTGCACAGGGTCCCGATGGGGGCCATGAGATCCTCCCGGGTAACGATGACGATCTCATCCACCAGACCGGAAGCCTGGAAGGGGGCAATGGCACGAAGGACCAGGGCTTCGCCCCCCACAGGGCAGAGGATCTTGTCGATACCCTCCATCCGGGAGGCCTGGCCGGCGGCCACCACCACCACGGAACAGAATGGGGCAGACTCCTTGGCTTTTTTCTTCAACAGTTTTTCCAGAAAACCCATGGGGTTCCTCCTTTTCCTATGTGGTAAAAAAGGAGCCCGTAGGAAGGCTCCTTTTGTGTTTGCGTTTACTTTATGCGTGCAGGACCTGGTTGATACGCTCTTCCGCCTCTTCATAGGAGATATCATGGGAGAGGCTCAGCTCGGAAATGAGGATCTGCCGGGCCGAATGGAGCATCTTCCGCTCCCCGGTGGACAGGCCCCGGCGGGTATCCCGCAGCAGGAGGCTCTTGACCACCTTGGCCACCTCCAGAAGGTCGCCGCTCTTCAGCCGCTGCATATTCTCCTGGTACCGGTGGTTCCAGTTGGTCTCCAGCTTCACCTGCAGGTCGGTGATCTGGCCCAGGACGGCTTCGGACTCTCCCGGGCTCAAGACAGGACGGACCCCGATCTCCTCACAGTGGTCGGTGGGGATAAGGACCAGCATGCCTCCAACGGGCAGACGGAGACTGTAGTAGTCCCGCTGGACATTGTTGACCTTGCGCGTTACGATCTCGTCCACGATCCCGGCGCCGTGCATGGGATGGACGATCTTATCTCCGATCCGGTACATTGACCCACCTCCCGAGTCCTGCTCCAATTCCCGTTCCTGCTTTTGACTTATAACGGTTTTATTATAGCGGTAAAACCTATATTTTGCAAGGTTTTTTCTCCATTTTTGTTAAAAACTTTGCCGATTTAACCCAACAATTTACCCAAATTCACCAGTGAGCCCTACTGCCTTTCAGGGGGTGCAGCTCTCAGTTCGGAAAAGACTGTACCTTTTTCGAACGCATAAAAAAGGAAGGTGTCAGAATACTCTGACACCTTCCTCGATCATGCGTAATTTCTAAGAAATTAAGCTTCTCTCATACGAGCGAAGCACTCGCTGCAGTAAACAGGACGATCGGACTTGGGCTCGAAGGGAACCTTTGCCTCGCCGCCGCAGGATGCGCAGGTGGCGGTGAAGAACTCACGGGGGCCGCGGGAAGCAGCCTTGCGAGCATCACGGCAGCCCTTGCAGCGCTGGGGCTCGTTCTGGAAGCCTCTCTCAGCGTAGAACTCCTGCTCACCAGCAGAGAACACGAACTCGTTGCCGCACTCTTTGCATACTAAAGTCTTATCTTCGTACATGCTTTTAACCCTCTCTTTGACTCTTTTGACCCGGGGTTGGGTCGGATATAAATATGCGATCAGCTTCCGCTGTATTCGCCGCGGGAGATGTACAGCGCGATCTTCTTCCGGATGCGCTGCACGGCGTTGTCCACAGATTTCGTGGACCGGTGTACCTCTTCAGCAATTTCAGCATAGGAGGCCCCGTCCAGAAAACGGTCCAGCACCTGGGCCTCCAGACCGGTCAGCCGATCTTCAAGGGCCTTCTGCAGGGCGGACAGATTCTCCTGGCGGATGATAACATCCTCGGGGTCCCTGTGGCTGGGGTATGCCGTGCCAAAGGGAGCAATGTCCTGGTTAGCCAAAAAGAGGGATGGTTCGAGGGAAACATAATTGTTCAGCGGGGTATGCTTGCCGCCTGCAGCCGCCCGGACGGCGGAGATGATACGGCGGCGGATACAGAGCTCTGCAAAGGTGCGGAATTGGGCACCACGGTCGGGTCGGTACTCCCGAATGGCCGCAAGAAGGCCCATCATGCCTTCCTGGATGAGGTCTTCGCTGTCCCCACCGGCCAGGAAAAAGGGGCGGGAACACACCCGCACAAGGCGGGAATGGCGCAAAACAAGTGCTTCCTCAGCAGCACGGTCGCCCATCGCGGCCCGTGCGCATAACTGTTCATCTGTCATATTTTCAACAAAACAATGATCAGTCTTCATAATTTTTCAACGTCATTATAATGGAGACCTCTGGAGAAGTCAAGAAAATTATGAACAAAATGCAAACTTCGTCAGGAATCCCCCGAAGATGTTTGTTAATTTCACCAATCGTGCATGATTTCCTGCATCATCCCAGACGCATCTGCTCCTGGCCCTGGAAGGGGATACCCAGGTGCTCATAGGCCAGACGGGTGACGCACCGTCCCCGGGGGGTACGGGTGAGGAAGCCCTTCTGCATGAGGTAGGGCTCGTATACGTCCTCCAGGGTGACGGCCTCCTCGCCGATGGTGGCTGCCAGGGTCTCCAGACCCACCGGGCCGCCGCCGTAATTGGTGATGATGTTCCGCAGCATCTGGCGGTCCACCTCGTCCAGGCCCAGGTGGTCCACCTCCAGAGCCAGCAGGGCCTGGTCGGCCACGGACTTGGTGATGACGCCCCCGGCCCGAACCTGGGCAAAGTCCCGGACCCGGCGCAGGAGTCGGTTGGCCAGACGGGGGGTGCCCCGGGTGCGGCGGGCGATCTCATAGGCCCCTTCCGGCTCGATGGGGACTCCCAGGATCCCGGCGCTGCGGGTGACGATCTCGGACAGCTCCTCCGGACTGTACAGCTCCAGACGGAGCATGACCCCGAACCGGTCCCGGAGGGGGGCGGACAGCTGACCCGCCCGGGTGGTGGCCCCGATGAGGGTGAACTTGGGCAGGTCCAGGCGGATGGAGTTGGCCGAAGGACCCTTGCCGATGATGATGTCGATGGCGTAATCCTCCATGGCGGGATAGAGGATCTCCTCCACCGACCGGTTCAGCCGGTGGATCTCATCCACAAAGAGGATGTCGTTCTCGTTCAGGTTGGTGAGAAGGGCGGCCAGGTCACCGGGCTTTTCGATAGCCGGGCCGGAGGTGATGCGGATGTTGACCCCCATCTCGTTGGCAATGATCCCCGCCAGGGTGGTCTTGCCCAGGCCGGGGGGGCCGTGGAGGAGGACATGATCCAGGGGCTCGTGGCGGAGCTTGGCGGCATCAATGAAGATGGACAGGTTTTCCTTGGCCTTCTGCTGGCCGATGTACTCCGTCAGGCTTTTGGGGCGCAGGGAACCCTCCCCGTCGTCCTCGGGGGTAAAGGATGTGGTCATGAGAGGCTCATGGACCTCTTCCATGGAAAAATCAATGCTCACGGTCTGGCCTCCTTTACTTTACCATTTTGCGCAGGGCCTGGCGGACGATCTCCTCCAGGGTGAGGGCATCCAGGTCAAGGCCCTTCAGGGCGGCGGTGATCTCTGCCGGGTTATAGCCCAGGACGGCCAGGGCGGCAGAGGCCTCGGAGGTCTTGTCCTGGGGAATGACGGTGACACCGGAACCGCCAAAACTCTCCTCTGCAGCGGGGAGCTGCCCCTTGGCCAGCTTGTCCTTCAGCTCCAGGATGATCCGCTGGGCGATCTTCTTGCCGATGCCGGGGGCCACGGTGAGGGCCTTTTCGTTGCCGGTGATGATGGCGGTGGCCAGCCCCTCGGGTGTGGTGGAGGATAGGATGGACAGGGCGGCCTTGGGACCTACCCCGGAGACTCCGATGAGCATCTGAAAGCAGTTGCGCTCGTTCTCCGTGGAGAAGCCGTAGAGCTCCATAGCATCCTCCCGGACGTTCAGATGGGTGAAGAGCTTGGCCTTCTCCCCCACCTGAAGGGCAGACAGGGTATAGCTGGTGGTGCGGCAGGCATAGCCCACCCCGCCGCAGTCCACGACCGCCAGGTTGGGGGCGATGTGACCCACCACACCGTTCAGATAGTAATACACAGGCAAAAGCTCCTTTCTTCAAAAAGCTACATTAACGGACATCCATAATACTGACCAAGGCAGTCACAACATTTGTTTGCCCTCCCGAAACATTGTCAAACCCACCACCTGCAATCGGCAGAGCCCGGACATCAATCCTATCCCCTTCATAAACATCAACACTTCCAATATAATAGAACAGATATCCATTATACTCATAATTATAAGGCTCTACAGCATAAATCCAAGTATATGTATACCCAAAACCTCCGTACTCAAAAACTTGAACCACTTCAAGCCCATTCTCACAAAACAGAACTTCTTTATAGGGAGTTACATTTTTTGTCAGGTGCTTATATTCAATCGTTTCATCCGTCAATGATATCGCCTCAGCAATTGCATCTTCGGAAGCACAAGGGAATAGATTCTCATGCGCCTTAATAAATTCAGCTGACACTTCAGATAATTCAAAACTATTCAGTGTATAACTCGGGATAATAGACATTAATTCACATAACGTGGGCTCTAATCGACCATCAACATAGGTCCCTGCTTCTCTAATAACAGGATCACTTTCTGGCCATACACAAACGCCATTTCCGTTAAACGTGCCATTTTCGAAGTCTCCTTCATAATACCAAGGTTCACCTTCGTTATTATGAGTATCAAATCGTCCACTTCCGTTGGGAACTCCATCAATTACTTGTCCTGTATAAAGACCTTCTCTTTGAATCTCTTCCGTACTTAATCCATCATTTGCCCAAGCATCCATTGTAACCACAACTTCAACGTTCTCGACCTCTTCAGTTTTGGGTTCATCCGAACCACTACAGGCAACAAGCGAAAGCATTATGGCAGCACCTAACAAAACTGCAAACAGCTTATTCATCTCAGTTCCTCCTTTATTGTTTCATCACTTCTGGTACAAGCGAGAGGTATGGGACCGGGCATGGCACAGGGCGATGGCCACCGCATCGGCGGCATCGTCGGGCTTGGGGACGGCGGGCAGCTTCAGGATGCGCTTGGTCATGTCCATGACCTGGTGCTTTTCCGCCTTGCCGTAACCCACCACCGCCTGCTTCACCTGAGAGGGGGTGTACTCGAAGATCTCCACCCCCAGCTTGGCAGCGGTGGCCAGGATGATCCCTCTGGCCTGGGCCACCCCGATGCCCGTGGTGACGTTGGTGTTGAAGAAGAGCTCCTCAATGGCCATGGCATCGGGCTGGAAGGTCCGGATGAGGGTCTCCATGTCCTCCTGGATCTGAAGCAGGCGCATGGGCATGGGGATCCCGGCGGGGGTGTTGATGGCTCCGCAGCGGACCAGACGGGCCTGGCCCCGGTCGGCCTCCAGGATGCCGAAGCCCACGATGGCATAGCCCGGGTCGATGCCTAGAATGCGCAATCCCTCTCCTCCTCTCGTTACATTCTCGAACTGTTGTACTATTATACCACAGGTATCGGTGGGACTGCAAGAGAAAAAGCCGCCGAGACGAAAGGCCTCGGCGGCTTTAAAAACACGATATTATGCGTTCAGGCGGGCTTCCAGGTCGGCCAGTTCCTTGGCCAGCTCCTTGGGCAGCTTGTCCCCGAACTGCTGGTAGAAGTCACGGATACCCGCCACCTCTGCCTTCCACAGGTCACGGTCCACGGACAGCAGGCCCTCCAGGGTCTCGACGTCCAGATCCAGACCAGTCAGGTTGATGTCCTCTGCCTTGGGCAGGTAGCCAATCTCGGTCTCCTTGGCGTCAGCCTCGTCGAAGCAGCGCTTCAGGATCCATTCCAGAACACGGAGGTTCTCACCGAAGCCGGGCCAGATGAAGTTGCCGTTCTCGTCGGTGCGGAACCAGTTGACGTTGAAGATCTTGGGCTGGTTGGGGATGATGTTGCCCATGTCCAGCCAGTGCTGCCAGTAGTCGGCCATGTGGTAGCCGCAGAAGGGGATCATAGCCATGGGGTCACGGCGGGTCTCACCCACCTGCCCCTCAGCGGCTGCGGTCTTCTCAGAGCCCATGATGGAGCCCACGAAGACGCCGTGGTTCCAGTCGCGGGACTGGTAGACCAGGGGAGCGGTCTTGGCACGGCGGCCGCCAAAGATGATGGCGGAGATGGGCACGCCGGCGGGGTTCTCAAACTCGCTGGAGATGCAGGGGCAGTTCTCAGCGGGTGCGGTAAAGCGGGAGTTGGGGTGAGCAGCAGGACCCTGAGCGGTCTCGGGGCTCCAGGGGTTGCCCATCCAGTCCAGGGCATTCTTGGGGGGATTCTTATCCAGCTTCTCCCACCACACAGTGTCGTCATCCAGGTTCAGGGCCACGTTGGTGAAGATGGTGCCCTTATGGGTGGTGGCCAGGGCGTTGGGGTTGGAGGAGGCGTTGGTGCCGGGGGCCACGCCGAAGAAGCCCTTCTCGGGGTTCACGGCCCACAGGCGGCCGTCCTCACCCACACGGAGCCAGGCGATGTCGTCGCCCACACACCAGCACTTCCAGCCGTCCTTCTGATAGCCCTCGGGGGGGATCAGCATGGCCAGGTTGGTCTTGCCGCAGGCGGAGGGGAAGGCGCCGGTCACATAGCGGACCTCGCCCTGGGGATTCTGGATGCCCAGGATGAGCATGTGCTCGGCCAGCCAGTTTTCCTGGCGGCCCAGGTTGGAGGCGATGCGCAGAGCGAAGCACTTCTTGCCCTGGAGCACGTTGCCGCCGTAACCGGAGTTCACAGAGACAATGGCGTTCTCCTCGGGGAACTGGACGATGTAGCGCTTCTCGGGGTCCAGGTCTGCCTTGCAGTGGAGACCCTTGATGAAGTCGGGGGAGTCACCCAGCTGGTCCAGGATGGCCTTGCCCACACGGGTCATGATGGCCATGTTCAGGACGACGTAGATAGAGTCGGTCAGCTCGATGCCGTACTTGGCAAAGGGAGAGCCCACGGGACCCATGCTGTAGGGGATCACGTACATGGTACGGCCCTTCATGGCGCCGGCGCAGATGCCATCCAGCATGGCGTGCATTTCCACGGGGTCCATCCAGTTGTTGGTGGGGCCTGCGTTTTCCTTCTCCTTGCAGCAGATGAAGGTGCGGCTCTCCACACGGGCCACGTCACTGGGGTCAGAGCGGTGGAGATAGCAGCCGGGCAGCTTCTCCTGGTTCAGCTTATAGATCTCACCGGTGGCGCAGGCTTCTTCCCGCAGAGCCTCCAGCTGATCCTCGGTGCCATCGATCCAGACGACCTGGTCAGGAGTGGTGATCTTGATCTGCTGGTCGATCCAATCCAGCACAGCCTTATTCTTGGTCAGTTCCACGATAATGCCCTCCTTGCGAGCAAATTCTCTTTTTCTCTAGGTCATTATAGCCTTTTTTGACAAATGTCTCAAGGCACATTCTACACAAACTCTCATGGCTGCCACAAGAATTTCTCATGGATAACTATCACAAATGACGCAATTTCTCCGTCAATTTGGCAAATTCTTCAAAACTCAGCCGTTCTCCGCGAATAGACTCCTGCATGCCGCAGTCCACAATGGCCTGACGGAGGGCATCCTTGCTGACGCTCTTGCCCATAAGGGTCACCAGGCCGTTCAGCAGGGTCTTTCTCCGCTGACCGAAGGCCGCCCGGACCACCTGGAAGAAGAGCTTGGGATCGGCCACCTCCACGGGGGGCTTTCCCCGGACGGTCATTCGAATCACCGAAGAGGTCACCTTGGGGGCGGGCAGGAAGCAGGAAGGGGGCACATCGTAGAGCAGCTCGCTGTCGGCGTAATACTGACACAGGACGGTAAAGGCGCCGTAGTCCGCCGTGCCGGGCTTGGCGCAGATCCGCAGGGCCACCTCCCGCTGGATCATCACGGTGATCGCCTGGAAGCACTGGGCCTCCAGCATGGCAGTGATGACCGGGGTGGTGATGTTATAGGGCAGGTTGGCGCAGGCCACCACCGGCAGGCCGGGCATCTTCTCGGCACAGAGGGCGGCGATGTCGGTCTTCATGATGTCCCCGGGGACGATTTCGGCATTGGGGTAGTCCGCCAGGGTCTCGGCCAGAACGGGGTAGAGCCGCTGGTCCAGCTCCACGGACACCACCTTGTCGGCCAGCTTGGCCAGCTGCTCGGTGAGGGGCCCAATGCCCGGGCCTACCTCCAGGACACCCAGGCCGGGCCCGGCCCCGGAGGCTTCGGCAGTCTGCCGGGGCACCCAGGACTCAATGAGGAAATTCTGCCCCATACTCTTGGAAAAATGGAAGCCGTGGCGGGCCAGCAGCTCCTTGATCTCTTTCTGATTGGTCAAATTCATGGCGACATTCTCTCCCCTGTCGTTTTTTTCTATTTTAACATAGGGCGACAGCCTTTGCAACGGCATAGAATGGCCCAAAGGAGGGATCATTTTGCCCATCATCTACTTGTCACCATCCACCCAGGAGTTCAACCCATACGTCACCACCGGCAACGAGGAGTACTGGATGAACCGGCTGGCCGATGCCATGGAGCCCATGCTCACAGCCTCCGGCATCCAGTTTGATCGGAACACACCGGACATGACGGCAGCCTCCTCCATCCGGGCCTCCAACGCCGGGAACTATGACCTGCACCTGGCCCTTCACTCCAACGCTTCCGGAGGGGGCTCTGCCGGAAGGTACCGGGGGATCATCGCCTTCTATTTCCCAGGCAGCACCCAGGGACAGCAGGCCGCCCAACTGATCTGCGACGAGCTGAAGGCCATCTACCCCCTGCCCGATCTGGTCCGGCCGGAGGCCACAACCACCCTGGGGGAGGTCCGCCGGGTCCGGGCCCCCGCCGTTCTGCTGGAGCTGGGCTTCCATGACAACTATGAGGATGCCAACTGGATCACATCCAACATTTCTCCCTCTGCCCAGGCCATCGTCCTGGCCCTGACCCAGTTTTTCGGTCTCCCCTTCTTCCCCTCCAGCCAGCCGGTGCCGGGACGGGTCAGCTATGAAAAGGGGGCGGTGAGTGTCTATGACCGCCCCATCTATTCCACCCCCAAAGCCTTTCTCTATGTCGGTGCCCCGGTGGAGATCATGAACCGCTACCTGGACTGGAACCTCATTCGGTACGGCGGAGAGCTGGGCTATGTTCCGGCGGAATTCATTGCAGAAGATTGAATGTTTCCACTGTTCATAATTTGTTCATGCTAAGTTTGAAATTTGTACACTTCTCTTGACTTGTCATGTGGTATCATAAGACCGTAATAAAAGAAATGATTGACTATTTCCTCTTTTCTCTCTCTTCCTAAATATACCGCAGAAGGCCGGACGCAGAAGCGCCCGGCCTTTTGTTTTTCGAAAAAGGAAAAAAGAACCGCCGAGACATCTGTCTCGGCGGTTCGTGTTTGTTTTACTCTCACAGGCGGCGTCTGCGAACTTCAGAACGCGTTCTGCGGAAGACCTTCACCATGAAATACACGATGGTGACGAAATAGGGCAACCCAAAGTAAGTCAAGGTACCACGGGTGACAGTCCAGTCAAAGAACAGAGTAGCAATACCGATGGCGGCGGTGACCACTGCCACGATAAAGAATGCCGCCTGCTTGTGAATGCGGAGGGCCTTATAGGCCGGTCTCCGGCGATCACCGATAGACTTTGCTGCGTAGAAATCCAGCAACAGCAGGATGAAGACGGTAGCCGCTGCATAGATCAGCGTTTCCATCATGATGACCTGGCTGCTGGCAACCTGGTCCAGAATTGACGTTTCCATAGGGGTTACTCCTTTAATTCAAATGCGAGGGATTGGGATCGTTTGCTCAGACTCTTACTTCTGACGCATTGCCTGCAGGTCCAGATCGCCGAACATATCCTTCTCGCGCTGCTCGGGAGACAGCTTGTTACGGGCGGAGCCGCAAGCGAAGAACAGGACATAGCCGACAATGATGTAGACGACGAAGACGATCAGAGCCTTGGTGCCTGCATACCAGGGGCTCATGGGGATCAGAGCACCGACGAAGTAGATGACGCCGGCGATAGCTGCCCAGTAAGCGATGGGGGTAGCCAGCTTGTAAGGACGGTTTGCGTTGGGCATATCCTTACGCAGCTTCAGCAGGGACAGGGCGGAGATCATCCAGGACAGGATGAATGCGGTTGCGGAGAAGCAGGTAACGGTGTCGATCATGTTGTAGCCCAGGAAGGGACCGATGAAGGACAGGATGGTGACGACGTACAGGCCGTTGATAGCAACGCCGTTCTTCTGAACAGCCAGAGCTGCGGGCAGCATCTTTGCACGGGCCATAGCCATCAGCAGGTTTGCGGATGCGGTGAAGAAGCCGTTCCAGGTGGTGAACAGACCGGCCAGAGCGCCGATGGTGATCAGCCAGTACAGAGCCACGCCAGCGCCGCCTTCATAGACGAACTTGAACATGTTGGAAGCAGCGGGACGGTCCAGGGTCAGGAACTCCTGCCAGGGATAAGCGTAGCCGAATGCGAACAGCAGGAATGCGTAGAAGA
>JAFSFC010000057.1 GCA_017435425.1 Ruminiclostridium sp.
GCCGTAAGCACCGCAGCAGGCGGCGAAGCCCGAGCCTATCAGAATACCTGCCTTCAGGGACTGGGGGCAGATGTCGATGAGCTTGGTGGCGATGCCGGTGACGCCCAGGATGACGTACATGAGGCCCAGGACCAATTCCATCCTGTATCAAAAGATAATCCGCAGCAGATCAACTGCTGCGGCGTACTGGAGCGGTAGGTTGCCTTGGAGTAGTCAAGAGAGATCTCCCGCACAAGCGGGCTGCGATAACGGAGAAACGGACGTTGTATCCTGTTTTCAGTCGTAACGGATGGAATCGGTCTTGGAACTGGAAGGGACATAACACGCTGGCAGTACACCAGATACAATCGTATCGATGCTTTAGGCGACGCCCAGCAGCACGCATGATGTCCAACGTCCTGATAGATGTAACACCTAAATTTAAGATGGCTTATTCTACCACGCTAAAGGGATATTGACAATGTACAAAGGGACTAAATTGTGAACAAATTATGACGTTTATTTATTCGTATTTTACCATATATTATCTATTATTTTCCAGTCCTTCTTGTTTCTTCCTTTTTCCTTTTGTTCTGTCCATTATTCCTTCCAAAAATTCCCAGTATTCCTGTAATTTCTTGGATTTCCAACTTTTACCTGATAGTTTTATTCTGATGTTCCCCCTCCGCACAGCATTAATAAATATCCATAATATGTATATTTATTCGCCATCTGCAGATAAAAACAGGGCGGCACAGCCATGCTGTGCCGCCCTGCAGTCAGCGTAAGAATCAGCCGTTGATCTTGTCCAGGATGATCTTTGCGCAGTCGATCTGGTTGGGGATGTTGCCGTTGGTGTCACGGACTCTCCAGATGTCGGGGGTGATCTCGTCAGCCACGTACATCTTGCCGTTCTCGTCATAGCCGACCTCGATCTTCAGGTCGATCAGGGTCAGGTCCATCTTGGCCAGCTCTTCCTTCAGAACTTCGCCGACCTTCACCAGGATGCCCAGAGCCTCGTCATACTGGCCGGGGACCAGCATGTTCTTCATCAGGCAGATACGCTCGGAGATCAGGGGGTCGCCCTGCTCATCGCTCTTCAGGGTGACCTCGGTGTAAGGGGGATTGAAGACAATGCCCTCTTCCAGGTCGAAGCGGCGGCACATGCTGCCGGCGGTGAAGTAGCGCAGAACGAACTCCAGCTTGGGAACGGTCAGCTTACGGACCTGCATCAGGTTCTGGTCCAGGTCAGCGCCCAGGTAGTGGGTGGGGATGCCGTTCTTCTCCATCAGCTCGAAGAAGTACTTGGAAACCTGCAGGCCGATGTTGCCCTTGCCTTCCACGCTGCCGCCCACGGTGTTGGAACCGGGATCGAACACGCCGTTTTCGCCGGTGGCGGAATCCTTGAAGAACAGGTACACAACACCAGTTTCCTCGTTCAGCTTGACAGTCTTGGTCTTACCATCGTAAAGTGTCTTCATTGTCATTGCTCCTCTCAAGTCGCATATACACGCTTCCGCCAGGAAACCCCGTTTTTCTGCAAGATTCCCTCACAAAAGTTGCAAACGTATCTAACAGAGGTATTATACCACAAAGTTTGAAAAAAGCGATACTTAGAATGACAATTTCTGCCCGAAATTTTGAAAAAATTTTTCCTGTTTTTTGCGTTCTGAGAAAACTTTCTGCCGTCCATTGACTTCCTGTCACTGTCAGGCGTATACTATAATTTAATAGCATTCTGGATCGGAGGGCCGATTATGGGTATTTTTCAACAAAAGACTCCCCTGGAAAAAGAGTGGGATGCCCTGAATAAACGGGAAAAGAAGTTTCTTTCCTCTCGTCAGGAGAAGGAGGACACCGCCCTGAATCAGTTCCTGGCAGACAAGGTCCCCGACAATCTCCAGGAGACCCTGGACACCGCTTTCTTCAAGGCCTTTCAGCTGATCTTCGAAAAGGGTACCGGGGTCATCGAAAAGACTTACCGCCGGGAGAACCTGGAAAAGGACTACCAGGTGAAGGAATTCTCGCATGAGGTCAGCGGCAGCCGCAAGACCCTGAAGGCCTTCTCCAAGGGGGCCAGGAACGCCGGAAACAAAGGCGTGTTCCTCTCCGGTGCCTCGGGCATCGGCATGGGACTGCTGGGTGTGGGCATCCCGGACATCCCGGTCTTCACCGCCATGATCCTGCGGACGGTCTACGAGATCGCCCTGCGCTACGGCTTCCACTATGACACCGAGGAGGAGCAGTACTTCATCCTCCTGCTCATCCAGGGGGCGGTCTCCCACGGCTCTGCTATGGATGCGGTCAATGGGGAGGTCAACCGGTTCCTTCGGGAAAACACCCTACCCTTCCAGTACAACAAGGACGATCAGATCCGCAAGACCGCCGGCGCTCTGTCCAAGGAGCTGCTGTACATGAAATTCCTCCAGGGCATCCCCCTGGTAGGTGCCGTCGGCGGGGTCTACGACGTGGTATACATGAAGCAGATTACCGAATACGCCAAGATCAAATACCAAAGAAGATTTCTTCGCACCAAAGGCTAAGAAAGGACGGTTCTTATGCAGCACGAGATCACCAAAGCCATTCCCCTGCTGGACAGCAAGGGCAATCTGACCCAGGCAGGCTATGCCAAGAAGCTCCTGCCCATCTACGACCGCTCCAAGGTAAAAGGGGGCTTTGCCCGCCTGAAGGAGTGGGACTACTACTATATTGGCAACGACAAGTACGGCGTGTGTCTGACCATCGCCGACAACAGCTATATGGGCCTGGACTCGGTCTCCTTCCTGTCCTTTGAGGGGAAACCCTGGGAGATCACCAAGAGCCCCATGCGCATCATGCCCATGGGCAAGACCAACCTGCCCCCCACCTCTGCCAAGGGGGTCAGCGCCATCACCGGCAAGGGCTACCGGATGATCTTCCAGGTGGAGGAGGGCTGCCGCAAGCTCTTCGCCCACATGGAGGACTTCAAGGACGGTCAGGCCATCGACGTCAAGGTGACCCTCACCCAGGAGCCGGAGGAATCCATGGTCATCTGCACCCCCTTCGAGAAGGAGGGCCACTTCTACTACAACCAGAAGATCAACTGCATGCGGGCCAGCGGCCAGGTGACCATCGGCAAGGAGACCTACACCTTCCAGCCCGAGGACTCCTTCGGCGTGCTGGACTGGGGCCGGGGTGTCTGGACCTATCACAACACCTGGTACTGGGGCTCCGCCTCCGGTCTGGTGGATGGCGCAGACTTCGGTTTCAACATCGGCTACGGCTTCGGGGACACCTCCGCCGCCAGCGAGAATATGCTCTTCTACCAGGGCAAGGCCCACAAGCTCAGCCAAGTCACCTTCCACATCCCCATGAAAAAGAACGGTAAAGAGGACTATCTGAAGCCCTGGAAATTCACCAGCGACGACGGCCGGTTTGAGATGGACTTTGCTCCCATCCTGAACCGCGCCTCCAACACGGATTTTAAATTCCTCAAGTCCGACCAGAACCAGGTGTTCGGCAAGTTCACCGGCACTGCCGTTCTGGACGACGGCACCAAGCTGGAGATCAAAGACCTGCTGGGTTTTGCTGAGAAAGTGGAAAATAAATGGTAACCCAAGAGTCCCGGTCAATCCGGGACTCTTTTTCCGGGGTTTCCCAAAAGGAGTGAAAGGATGCTGAAAAGACGTGAAAAACGGCCCATCGACATGGTCCATGGGCCCCTCCTGCCCAATATCATCCGGTTCGCCATCCCCCTGATGCTCACCGGTGTTCTCCAGCTGCTCTTCAACGCCTGCGACATGATCGTGGTGGGCAAGTTCGCCGGCAGTGCCCCCTTGGCCGCTGTGGGCTCCACCACCTCCCTGACCAACCTGCTGGTGAACGCCTTCATGGGTCTGTCCGTGGGCGTCAACGTGCTGGCCGCCCACGCTCTGGGTGCTCAGGACCGGGAGATGAGCCAGAAGGTGGTCCACACCGCCGTGACCATGAGCCTCATCTGCGGTACCCTCCTGGCCATCCTGGGGGTCAGCGTCTGCCGAGCCTGTCTGATCGCCATGGACACCCCCGAGGAGGTCCTGGATCTGGCCGTCCTCTATATGCGCATCTTCTTCTGCGGCATGCCCATCATCATGCTGTATAACTTCTCCGCCGCCCTTCTCCGGGCCCAGGGCAACACCAAGCAGCCCCTCATCTACCTGTCCATCGCCGGTGTCATCAACGTGGCCCTGAACCTGGTGCTGGTCATCGTCTTCCACCTGTCCGTGTCGGGCGTGGCCATTGCCACGGTGGTGTCCCAGGGTGTTTCCGCCGTCCTGGTCCTGCGGTTCCTCCACAAACAGGAGGGCCCCTGCCACCTGGACTTCAAAAAGCTGACCATCGACCTGGGCGTGGTGAAGAAGACCTTCCAGATCGGCATCCCCGCCAGCTTCAACAGCATCATGTTCTCCCTGTCCAACGTGCAGATCCAGTCGGCCATCAACTCCTTCGGCTCCTCTGCCATGGCGGGCAGCGCCGCCGCCGCCAATCTGGAGGGCTTCATCTACATTTCCGCCAATTCCTTCCACCAGGCCGCCATCAACTTCACCGGCCAGAATGTGGGGGCAGGACGCCACGAGCGCATCAACAGGGTGGTCTTCACCTGCTGTCTGATCTCCGCCCTGGTGGCCGGTGTCCTGGGCACAGGGGTGTATCTCTGGGGCCAGCCCCTCCTGGGCCTGTACACCGAGGCGGCCTCGGACATCGCCTTCGGCATGACCCGTCTGCAGATCATTGCCCTGACCTATCCCCTCTGCGGCCTCATGGACACCATGGTAGGCGCCCTGCGGGGCATGGGCTTTTCCATGGTCCCCACCCTGATCTCCGTGGTGGGAGTCTGCGGCCTGCGCATCCTGTGGCTCCACACCATCTTCGCCTGGACCCCCACAGTGGAAGTCCTGTTCCTCTCCTACCCCGTCACCTGGGTGGTCACCGGCCTGGTCCAGTTCTTCTGTTTTGTGTATATCCGAAAAAAGCACTTCGCTATTCAGGAAACGACAGAATGATAAAAAAGTTCCGGAATCTTCGAGATTCCGGAACTTTTTCTGGCTTTATATTACCATATTTCGGCCCAAATTTCAAGTCTTGTCCTTTTTTCCGTTCTGGTGTATTCAAAATAGAGAGGTGATGCAAATGAAAGAAAACATGACCGCTCTGGTGAGCGCCTTTGCCCGGGCCTGGCACACGGAGCACGCACTGCTGCCCGTCCACCGGGACCCTCTGGCCCGGCAGCTGCTGGGGAGCGACTATGATATCATTGCCCGGCACATGGCCCAGGGGATCGGCTATTTCTGCCCGGGCTTTTCCGGCAGCCAGGACGAGGCGTTGGCCCACATCGTGACCCGTCATCTGGCCCCCACCCCTCTGGGCCGAGGGGCCTTCTGGGAGGATGCCCTCCGCACCGCCGTCCCCCTGGGGACCACCCAGGTCCTCCTCCTGGGGGCAGGGTATGACACCTTCCCCTACCGTCAGCCAGACTGGGCCCAGGACTTGACCATCTTCGAGGTGGATCGTAAGCCGGAACAGCAGGACAAATTGGCCAGACTGAAAGCCGCCGGGATCCCCATTCCTGAAAATGTCCGCCATGTGACCGCCGACCTGACCAAGCCGGACTGGCCCTCTACCCTGGTGGAGGCCGGTTTTTCCCGGGAGAAGTCCACCTTCTGCGCACTCATGGGGGTGGTCCATTACCTGCCCAGAACCCTCTTCCCCAAGGTCCTTTCTGCTCTCCGGGACCTGATGCCCAGGGGCAGTTCTCTGGTCTTTGACTATCCCTCCCCTCGTCTCTCTCAGGTCCAGATCCAGCTGGCCCAGGGGGCGGGAGATCCCATGAAGGGCCTGTTCACCTTTCAGGAGCTGGAGTTCCTGCTCCCCCGCCAGGGATTCCTGGTCTACGAGCATCTGACTCCCGCCGATATCACCAACCGCTTCTTTGCCAGCCACAATGCTCTCTCCCCAAATCGGCCCATAGAGGCCGCCCCCGGGGTAAACTACTGTCTGGCAGTGAGACACTGATAACCACGAAAAACCCGGCAGAGCTTTGGCTCTGCCGGGTTTTTCTAAAGGATGTGTATATGGCAATGAGGAGAGTGCAAAAGATAGGATCACCAGGGACGGCTCAGGGCAACCAGGCGCTGGTACTTGGCCTTGGCCTCCTTTTCCGCCCGGTCGAAGAGCTCTCTGGCCCGCTGGGGGAAGGTGATCTTCAGAGAGGAATACCGGACCTCCCCCTCCAGGAACTGGCGGAAGTCCATGATGGGCTCCTGAGAATCCAGCTGGAAGGGGTTCTTTCCCCTCTCTGCCCGGCGGGGGTCATACCGGAACAGGTGCCAGTAGCCGGAATGGACGGCTGCCTTCATCTCCAGCATGGCGTTGTTCATGCCCATCTTGATACCGTGGTTGATACAGGGAGCGTAGGCAATGACAAGGGAAGGTCCAGGATAGGACTCGGCCTCAATGAGGGCCTGGAGGGTCTGGTTATAGTCGGCGCCCATGGCAACCTGGGCCACATAGACTGTGCCGTACTGCATGGCGATGGCCGCCAGGTCCTTTTTCCGGACAGACTTGCCCGCAGCGGCAAACTGGGCAACGGAACCGGCGGGGGTTGCCTTGGAGGCCTGACCACCGGTGTTGGAATAGACCTCCGTATCCAGGACCAGGATATTCACGTTCTCGCCGGAGGCCAGAACATGGTCCACACCGCTGTAGCCAATGTCATAGGCCCAGCCGTCGCCGCCAAAGGACCAGACCGACTTCAGCCCAAACATATCCTGCATTCCGAGGAGGGACTGGAGCTTTTCTCCATTGGCAGACCCGGAGGAAATGGCCTGGGCCAGAGCTTCTGCCAGGGCCTTGCCGGTGGTGCGGGACCCTTCGGTCTCCTTCCGGTGGTTCAGCCACTTCTTTGCCGTGAGGGCCACGGCAGCAGGGGTCTGCTCATCCTGAGCGATCTCCCGGGCCAGGTCGGCAGCGGCGGTCTGACGGGCATTCACCGCCAGATTCATACCGTAGCCGAACTCGGCGCCGTCCTCGAACAGGGAGTTTTCCCAGGCAGGGCCCCGGCCTTCCCGGTCAACGGTATAGGGGGTGGAAGGTGCGCTGCCGCCCCAGATAGAGGAGCAGCCGGTGGCATTGGCAATGTACATCCGGTCACCAAATAACTGGGTGACCAGCTTCACATAAGGGGTCTCACCGCAACCGGCGCAGGCCCCGGAGAACTCAAAGAGAGGCTGGTGGAACTGACTGCCCTTCACGGTCTCCTTGGCGAAGGGGGTCTGCTTGGGAACGACCTTCTCCTGGCCGTAGGCAAAAATCTGCTGTTCCTCCAGCTGGCTGTCCAGGGGCTGCATGGTCAGGGCCTTGGTCTTGGCCGGACAGACAGACACGCAGGAGCCGCAGCCGGTGCAGTCCAGCACGGACACGGTCATGGCATAGGCGTAGATCTCACACCCCTTGCCCCGCATATCGTGCATCTTGGTCCCTCTGGGGGCCTCCACCACCTCGCTGGCATCCATGACCACCGGACGGATACAGGCATGGGGACAGACGTAGGCGCAGAGGTTGCACTGGATGCAGGCCTCTTCATCCCAGAGGGGAACGTTGACGGCAATGCCCCGCTTTTCAAAGGCCGCAGTGCCCTGGGGGATGGTGCCGTCCGCACCAGACATGAGCTTGGACACCGGGATGGCATCTCCCCGCATGGCGTTGGCGGGGATCATAACGTTGCGGACATAGTCTGCCACGTCGGTCCGGTGGGTCTTGACCTGGACAGGTTCCGATGCCTCCTGGGCATCCGCCCACTTCCGGGGGATCGGGATCTCCCGAACACTCTCCACACCGGCATCCACGGCACTGTAGTTCATCATGATAACATCCATACCCTTGTGGCCGTAGCTTTTGACGATGGCATCCTTCATGTGCTGGACAGCCTCATCCACGGGTATGACATTGGCCAGCTTGAAGAACGCAGCCTGAAGAATGGTGTTGGATCGGCTGCCCATCCCCAGCTCGATGGCCTTGTGGGTGGCGTCGCAGGTGAACATCCGGATATTGTTCCGGGCCAGGTACCGCTTGGCGGCAGCAGGCAGACGCTCCTCCAGCTGGGCCAGGTCCCAGGAGCAGTTCAGCAGGAAGGTGCCGCCGGGCTTGATGTCCTGAACGATGTCAAACTTCTCCATATAGGAGGCCAGATGACAGGCCACGAAATCCGCTTTGGTGACGTAATAGGAGGCCTTGATCTGGTTTTTTCCAAAACGAAGGTGGCTGATGGTCACGCCGCCGGACTTTTTGGAGTCGTACTGGAAGTAGGCCTGGACCTGCATCTGTGTGTTGTCGCCGATGATCTTGATGGAGTTCTTGTTGGCACCCACGGTGCCGTCGCCTCCCAGACCCCAGAACTTGCAGGAGATGGTGTCTGCGTCGGATACATCCGGTTCTTCCAGGATGGGAAGGGAGCGATGGGTCACATCGTCCACGATGTTGATGGTGAAGCTGCGGACCGGGTCCTCACGCTGGCCGTTCCGGAAGGCTGCCAGGATACCGCCGGGGGTGGTGTCCTTGGACCCTAACCCGTAGCGGCCGCCCACCACCTTGACACCAGCCAGAGGGGAAGCGGCCAGAGCGGTGACCACATCCTGATACAGGGGTTCCCCGATGGAAGAGGGCTCTTTGCAGCGGTCCATGACCACGATATTTTGGACCGTGGCAGGCAGAGCGGCCAGAAAACGGTCGGTGACAAAGGGCCGATACAGGCGGACCTTGACCAGGCCCACCTTCTCCCCCTGTGCGTTCAGATGATCCACCACCTCTTCGGCGGCATCGCACATGGAGCCCATGGCCACCATAACAGTCTCTGCATCCGGCGGGCCATAGAAATTGAACAGCTGATAGTTGGTGCCCAGACGGCGGTTGACCTGGTCCAGATAGTCCTCCACCACAGCAGGCAGGGCATCGTAGTACTGATTTCGGGTCTCGCTGGTCTGGAAGAAGATATCCGGGTTCTGGGCAGATCCCCGGAGGACGGGATGCTCCGGGTTCAGCGCCCGGGCACGGAAGGCCGCCAGGGCGTCCATGTCCACCATTTCCTTCAGCTCCTCATAGTCCCAGACCTCAACCTTTTTGATCTCGTGGGAGGTACGGAAGCCGTCAAAGAAGTGGAGAAAGGGGACCCGTCCCTTGAGCGCAGCCAGGTGGGCCACCGCTCCCAGATCCATAACTTCCTGGGGATTGTTGCTGCACAGCATGGCGTAGCCCGTGGACCGGCAGGACATCACGTCGGAGTGGTCGCCGAAGATGGACAGGGCGTGGGTAGCCAGGGCCCGGGCAGAGACATGGGTGACGCCCGGAAGGAGACTTCCTGCAATTTTATACATATTGGGGATCATGAGCAGCAGACCCTGGGAGGCCGTAAAGGTGGTGGTCAGGGCACCGGCCGTCAGAGAACCATGGACCGCACCGGCTGCACCGCCCTCGGACTGCATGACCGAAACCTTCACCGGCTGACCGAACAGATTCTTTCTGCCCTCTGCAGACCATTTATCTGACAGTTCCGCCATGACAGAGGAGGGGGTAATGGGGTAAATGGCGGCTACTTCTGTGAAAGCATAGGAGACATGGGCCGCTGCCGTGTTTCCGTCCATTGTCTTTTTCTGTCTTGCCATGATGCATCCTCCTTAGTTCCTGGCCAAATGGCAGTTCCATTGTGCCGGTGGTTTCATTGCCGCTTTTCCCCATCGGGTCGGCTGGAAATTGATTGGGATAATCCTAGCACTTGGACGAGGTTCTGTAAATGAATGCCCCAACCAAACTTCCTGCAAGTTCGCCCTTCATTATGTTCAAATAATACCAAGACGGAGAAACATTTTTATTTGCAATAAGTTTCTTTGTGCAAATAAACAACACGATGTCACCCATTAAGAAACAGCAAAATCCCATCTACATATCTTGACACGACCCCCGGAGTCTTGTAGGATAGAGCAGGATAAATTCCCCCATATTCTTTTCAAAAGAGGCGCATTTCATGAAATTTCTAAGCACCAACGGCAAGGGTCTGGCCCTCTGCCTGGCCATCGCCGTTCCCGCCTGGCTGCTGGGCCAGGCCTTCCCCCTGATCGGCGGCCCCATCATCGCCATCCTGCTGGGTATGCTCATCACCATCCCCATCAAGGACAAGACCAACCTGGCCCCCGGCATCAAGTTTACCTCCAAGAAGATCCTCCAGTGGGCGGTCATCCTCCTGGGCTTCGGCCTGAACCTGGGCGTCATCCTGGAGACCGGCAAGCAGTCCCTGCCCATCATCGTCTGCACCATCTCCACCTCCCTCCTCATCGCCTGGGTCCTCCACAAGGCCATGCACATCCCCGGCAAGATCTCCACCCTCATCGGCGTGGGCTCCTCCATCTGCGGCGGCTCCGCTGTGGCGGCCACCGCCCCGGTCATTGACGCAGACGACGAGGAAGTGGCCCAGGCCATCTCCGTGATTTTCTTCTTCAACGTCCTGGCGGCCATCATCTTCCCGCCCCTGGGTGCGGCCATCGGCTTCGACACCCTCTCCGGAGAGGCCTTCGGCATCTTCGCCGGCACCGCCGTCAACGACACCTCTTCGGTCACCGCCGCTGCCTCCACCTGGGACAGCATGTGGGGCCTGGGCACCCAGACCCTGGACAAGGCGGTCACCGTGAAGCTCACCCGGACCCTGGCCATCATCCCCATCGTCCTGGTGCTGTCCGTCATCCAGGCACGAAAGAGCCAGGCCCAGGAGGGCAAGAAGGTGAGCATCAAGGCCATCTTCCCCTTCTTCATCCTGTACTTCATCGGGGCCTCCATTATCACCACCGTGGCGGTCTCCCTGGGTGTGGACGCCGCTGTGTTCGCCCCCGTCAAGACCCTGAGTAAGTTCTTCATCGTCCTGGCCATGGCGGCCATCGGCCTGAATACCAATATCGTGAAGCTGGTGAAGTCCGGCGGCAGACCCCTCATCCTGGGTGCCTCCTGCTGGGCGGGCATCACCATCGTGAGCCTGCTGATGCAGCACGTGATGGGACTTTGGTAATTTAAATTGAATAAACGAAAAGACCGCCGAAACCTCGGCGGTCTTTTTTATACGGAACCTCGTAGAGTTTCGCCGTCGCAACGGCGAAATAAAGACACGTCCGTTTTCCGGCGCGACATGTGCGTGCCGGAAAACTCTTCTCGGCCTGTCAGTATGCCCATCGGGCGCGCGCAACAGGCCGTAATCTCCACTTTCGAAACGGACTTGTCCGTTTCGAAAGTCCTCAGTTGACGTGGCTGCTGGCGCGCATGGCCTGGATGGTCTGCTCCATGAGCTCTTCCAGGGTCCAGCCCAGCATGTCTGCCCCCTGCTGGATGATGTCACGGGAGCAGCCGGCGGCGAACTTCTTGTCCTTGAACTTCTTCTTCAGGGACTTGACCTCCATGTCCTCCACGCTCTTGGAGGGGCGCATAATGGCAGCGGCCCCGATGAGGCCGGTGAGTTCGTCGGTGGCAAAGAGAACCTTCTCCATCTGGTGTTCCGGCTTGATGTCCACGTAGATGCCGTAGCAGTGGCTGGCGGTGGCACGGATGAGCCGCTCGTCCAGACCACGCTCCCGCATGATCTCCTGGGACTTGATGCAGTGCTGGTCGGGGTACTGCTCATAGTCCAGGTCGTGAAGGAGGCCCACCAGGGCCCAGAAGTCCTTCTCCTCCCCGTAGCCCAGCTGCTGGGCAAACCAGCCCATAACGTCAGAGACCACATAGGCGTGCTGGAGGTGGAAATCCTCCTTGTTGTACTCCTTCAGCAGCTCCAGGGCCTTTTCGTAGGTCAGTTCCATAGTCTTTCCCTCTCTTTACTCGTGCTCGCCCCGGCGGAAGGCGTCCACCAGGTCGCCTGCCAGGCTGTACTGATAGCGGATGGTGTCCTCACCCAGCTCATCCCGGGAGAGCCAGGCGGCCTGGGCCAGCTCCTGGCGGTCCAGGTCGATCTCGGAAGAGCCGTCCAGCTTGGCGAAGTAGCCCAGCATCAGGTTGCCGTCGATGCCCCAGGGCTGGCTCTTGTAGTATTTGACCTCGGACACATGGAGGCCCACTTCCTCCAGGACCTCACGGCGGACGGTCTCCTCGGCAGTCTCACCGATCTCGTTGAAGCCGGCGATCATGGCGTAGCCCTTGTAGGCACGGCCCTTGTAGCGGGTCACCAGGATCTTATCCTCATGGGTGACCGCCACCATGATGGCGGGGGTGATCCGGGGGAAGATCATGTTGCCGCACTTGGGGCAGCGGAGCATACGGAGGGAACCGTCGGCCTCAGTGTGGGTGCCGCAGCGGCCGCAGAACTGGTTGTCCCGGTACCAGACGTAGAGCTGGTAGGCGGTGTACTCGGCAAAGTGCTGGTCCTGGGCACGGTGCTCGGGGGCGTTGCGAACGATCCACCAGCCATAGCCCTCGGGGATGTCCTCCTCCTTCAGGTCAGCCAGGTAATACTCGGTGTCGTCAATGGCGAAGAGGTAGATATACTTCTCTACCTTCTCCTTGATCTCCCCGTAGGTGGGGGGCAGGAGGACATCGTCCACCATCTTCTCTAAAATCTCAGGGCCTTTGAACACGAAACAGACGGCGTCATCGCCGGGCTGCTTCTTGGCAAATTCCACGTGGTACTGTTTGGGCGAAATCTCGTGCAGCATTTGAGTTCCTCTTTTCTTACTTGTCTATCAGTTCCAGCGGCCTTCCAGGAAGGCGCAGATCATGTCGTTGGTCAGGCTGTAGTCCTCGTTGGCCAGCTCCACCTGGCCCCGGGTGTACCAGTCGGCTGCGGTGAGCTCCTGGCCGTCCAGGTAGATGGTATCGTCCCCGTCCAGATGGCAGAAGTAGCCGATGGACAGGTTGCCCACCACGCCCCAGGGCTGGCTGCCGTAGTAGCGGATGTCCTTGACCTTCAGGCCCACTTCCTCCATGACCTCCCGGCGAACGGTCTCCTCGGCGGTCTCACCGATCTCCACAAAGCCGGCCAACAGGCCGTAGCCCCGGTACTTGCCCCGGCGGTAGGGGGTCATGAGGATGCGCTCTCCGTCGGTGACGGCGATGATGACGGCGGGAGAAATCCTGGGAAAGATCATCTCCCCGCAGTTGGGACAGCGGAGCATACGCTCCTTGTGGTCGTGCTGGGTGGGGGTGCCGCAGTGGCCGCAGAAGCGGTTGGCCCGGTACCAGATATCCAGGTGGTTGGCGGTGAACTCGGCAAACTTCAATTCCTTGCTCTTGAGCTCCCGCTCCAGGCGCATGGGGTGCCAGTCGTAGCCCTGGGGAACGGCATCCTCCTTCAGCCAAACCAGGAAGTAGTCCCGGTCATCCACCCGGAAGAGGTAGAAGGTCTTTTCGGCATAGGTGGCCAGTTCTCCGTAGGTGGGCAGGGAAAGCTCCTCCCCTTTCAGGTGTTCCAGCACGTCACCCCGGCGGAAGACGAAGCACAGGTCCTCGGCTTTGGGCTCCTTCCAGGCGAACTCTACATGGTACTCTTTGGGAAAAATATCTTGGATCATAGGATGTTTTCTCCTCAGTTCTCTTTCTCAGCGTTGGGCAGCAGATCTCGCCAGAACTCGTATTCCGGCTCGGCCTTGCTCTCTGCAGCAGGGTTCAGACCCATGGGCTGGTCCCGGAAGAGGCGGGGATCCATGAACCGCAGATCGTCGGGGATCACAGGCACAAAGTCCATCTGGTCCAGGATGTCCTTCTGGAGGTCCACACCCTTGGCGATCTCGATGAGGGTCAGGCCCTCCTGCTCCAGTTTGAAGACCGCCCGCTCGGTGATGTACAGGACTTCCTGCCCCTTGCGGATGGCCTCACGGCCAGAGAAGGTAATGGCACCCACCTGCTCCAGGAATTTCTTCTGGGGGCCCTGGGTGCGGATATCCACCAGGCCGTCTTCGGTGATCACCACATCCTGCTTACCGGCGGTGAAGGTACCGATGAAGCAGAGCTTCTTGGCGTTCTGGGTGATGTCGATGAAGCCGCCGGGGCCCACAGTGCGCCCATTGAAGCTATGGGCGTTCACATTGCCCATGCCGTCGGTCTCGGCAAAGCCAAGGACGGCCATGTCCAGGGCGCCGCCGTCGTAGATCTGCAGAATGTCCGCCATGCGGTACATGGCCTCAGGGTTCACAGCAGCACCGAAGTCGATGCCGCCCAGAGGGATGCCGCCCAGGGGGCCGCACTCCATGGACAGGGTGAACAGGTCGGAGATCCCCTCCTCATCGGCCACGGAGCCAATGCCGCCGGGCATGCCGATGCCCAGGTTGATGAGGGAGTTGGGCTTGAGCTCCAGGGCGGCTCTGCGGCAGCAGACCTTCCGGGGACCCATGGGCAGAGGCTCAAAGCCCGCAGAGGGGGTGGTGGCCAGGCCGGCGATCTCAGGCCGGAACAGGTCGGTCTCGAAGCTCTGCATGCTGTATTCCGGGCGGCCCTCCACCAGGTAGTCCACCATGAAGCCGTGGATGAGGACGTCCTTGGTGGGGATGGTGCCTTTCTTCACGATGCGGTCCACCTGAGCGATGACGATGCCGCCGGAATTGTGGACGGCAGCGGCCACCTCGAACTGCTCGATGTTCATGGCCTCGTTCTTGATGGAGAGGTTGCCCGCCTCGTCGCCATAAGTAGCACGGATGAAGCAGATGTCAATGGGGAAAGAAGGATAGAAGAGGCACTCCTTGCCGCCCAGCTCCACCAGGCTCACCACTTCCTTACCGGAGGCCCAGGTCTTCCGGTTGGCCTTTCCGCCGCCGTTGCGGGGGTCGGCGAAGGTGCCGATGCCGGTGGTGGCGATGGCACCGGGCAGACCGGCAGCGATGGCCCGGAAGAGGCTCATCATGTTGCCCAGGGGGATCATATGGCAGGTGACCTTCTCCTCCTGGACCAGCTTCCGCAGACCAGGGTCGTACCCCATGTGGGTGAGGACCACTTCTTTGAACATACCTTCTTTGGCCGCCAACTGGCTCAGGCCGCGGCCTTTGCCGTCACCCTGGCTGGTGCACTTCACCAGGCGCAGGTCTCTGGGGTGTCCGGTCTGGTCGTAGTGGTCGGCCAGGGACATCATCAGGTCTTCGGGGCAGCCAAAGCCGTTGAAGCCCGTGGTGGTGATGGTGCAGCCATCCTTCACCATGGCGGCCGCCTGGGCCCCTGTGATGATCTTGCTCATTGCACTCCGCTCCTTTGTATGGTTTCGCTGAAATCAGCGGTTGGTATTTTTATTCGTAAAGAATATTATATCACGGTTTTCCATACCTGCAAGGTATAAACAGAAAAGATTTCCTTGCCACCCGCCCCCTTCCCCGGTATACTGGTTGTAACAAGTTTTCCCACAGGAGGGTATTTCCATGTCTGAAACC
>JAFSFC010000058.1 GCA_017435425.1 Ruminiclostridium sp.
ACCGTTGATGATGTTCAGTGCGACGCACATATCAACAGCCTCGGTGTTCACGATCTTGTCCTGATCGTTGAACGCAGCACCAGCGGTAACAGCCAGGGACAGAGACATAGCCATTGCCAGAACCAGTGCCAGAACCTTCTTGAGGTTTCTCATTGGATTTTTCCTCCTTAATTATTTTTCCCGCTTTCACGGGTGGTTGTATGCATAAGCCCGGATGCCCGGGCATCATGCCGGATCGGAAAGGTCATTATGTTCTGCGAAGTCAGAACATAAGATAAGGGCGCCCTTATCTAAAAATTTCACGGCACACATTATCTTGACGTTTTCCATGTTCAATTTGGCGCACCGCAGAGAGAAATTCCCCCAACGCATCTTGCGCTACTGTCATTTTAGCAAAAATTCTCTTGATGTCAAGTTTGTAGCCCATTTGAAACAAAACTGTAACATTGGGGACGGGGCAGGGTATGCCAACAAGCCAACGCCGTGGGTGGTCGGCAGAAAGCGGGCGGATGTAGTCATCCGCCCCTACAATGGGTGGGTACGTATCAACGCCAAAGCCTTCCCCCTGGGGGTCTCACTGTCCGGGGGACAGTGAGATAAAATCCCGTGACCATTCCAAGATAGGTGGCCCGGCAAAGCCGGGTCGGATGAGGGGTACTTGTCAACCAGCGGAACCCCTCATCAGTCAGCTTCGCTGACAGCTTCTCCCCCAGGGAGAAGCCTTGCTGCAGTCGAAGCGCTGGTCGCCGCCAGGCGAGACGGAGGGATTGTAGACCCAAAGGGTTCACACAACATGGGTGGAAATCCCACGGGCTTTCATGGTATACTATCTAAAACACCACCACGAAAGGAGGGTCGGCATGGCAAACCACTCTCAGGGGAAGTTCTGGTCCCCCTCCCTGCTGAAAACCAGGGGCTGGACCAATGAGCTCATCGACAAGCTCCTGCCCAAGCCCCGGTACCGCAGGATCAACGGCCGCTCCGCCCCCATGTGGCACCGGGACGACGTCCGGGCCGCCGAGGAGACCGACCTCTTCAAGAAAAAATCCCGGCCCCCCAAGCCCTCCGGCCAGGCCGCCGAAGGGGCCCGTGAGGCCGCCCAGACCGTGGCCCACACCCTGGATTCCCTCTGGAAGGCCGCCCCAAAAGGGGACGAGCCCGCCTGGGTCCTGGCGGAGTACTACCACCAGGTCATCGCCCACCAGCTGCCCTCCGCCGCCAAGGGGCGGCCCATCCGGCCCAACCAGGCTTCCGCCTTTCTCAACCAGTTCCTCTCCCTGGAGCGCCGGTTCGACCCGGACCAGCTCCCCGCCGACCTGACCCACTTCGTCCAGGCGGGGGTGTGGATGGGGGACAACCTGACCGGCCCCCTCATGGGAGAAGTGAAATCCCGCTATGTCCAGGTCCTGTACGCCGCCGCTTCCCAGGCCATCGGCCACTTCACCGCCGCCCAGCCCGAGGCCGACCTCCACGCCCTGCTGGCCATGGAGGACTTTCCCAAAAAGCAGCTCCTCTCCCGGACCCTGGGCTACCTCTATTCCGTGGTCTTCGTCCCCCGGGCCATCCGCACCAGCCTGGAAGTCCTCATGGCCCTGAACCCTAAGGATGAGTACCCCGAGGCCCGTGCCATGTCCCGCCGGTTCATCCTCCACATCGGGGGCACCAACACCGGCAAGACCTATGCCGGGTTCCAGCGGCTCAAGGCCGCCCCCACGGGGGTCTACCTGGCCCCCCTGCGCCTGTTGGCGTTGGAGGCCCAGGAAATTCTGCTGGAAGCCGGGGTGGACTGCTCCCTCACCACCGGCGAGGAGGAGGACCGCCGGGAGGAGGACACCCACGTGGCCGCCACGGCGGAAAAGCTGGACCTGAAACAGGTCTATGACGTGGCGGTCATCGACGAGTGCCAGATGATCGCCGACCGCCAGCGGGGCTATGCCTGGACCCGGGCCATTCTGGGGGTCCAGGCCCCGGAGATCCACCTGTGCGCCGCCCCCGAGGCCAAGGACCTGCTCATCCGCATCATTGAGAGCTGCGGCGACAGCTGGGAGCTGGAGGTCCACAAGCGCAAGACCCCTCTGCTGTGCATGAACCACACCATGGACTACACCCGGGTCCAGCCGGGAGACGCCCTCATCACCTTCTCCAAGGTGGGGGTCCTGTCCATTGCTGAGGACCTGCGCCAGGCAGGCAAGGAGCCCGCCATCATCTACGGGGCCCTCCCCTACTCTACCCGCCGGAAGCAGATGGAGGGCTTTCTGGCCGGGGATATGGAGTACGTGGTGTCCACCGACGCCATCGGCATGGGCCTGAACCTGCCCATCCGCCGGATCATCTTCATGGACACGGAAAAATTCGACGGCATCGAGCGCCGGGAGCTGAAACCGGAGGAGATCCAGCAGATCGCAGGCCGGGCGGGCCGCTATGGCATGTACGCCAAGGGCTATGTAGGAGCCACCCAGAACCTGGCCGCCATCCGGGCCGGCCTGGAGACGGTGGTGCCGCCCCTTCAGCAGGCAGTCACCGGCTTTTCCGACCTGGTCCTCTCGGTGGACTTCGACCTGTTGGAAGTCCTCACCGAGTGGAACCGGATGCCCACGGTGGAGCCCTATATCAAGCTGGACATCAGCCGGTATATCTCCCTCATCTCGAAAATCCGGGAGATGGGCTTCACCCTCACCAAGGACCAGGAGCTCCGGGCGGCCAACATCCCCTTTGACGAGACCGAGGAACCCCTGCGGGAGCTCTTCTTCCACTTCCTGCGGGTCCATCTGCGGGGAGAGGCCATCCAGCAGCCGGGCCTGCCCGAGGGCAAGGACCGGACCCTCCCGGAGCTGGAACTCTACTGCCGGAAGCTGGACCTGTACTTCTCCTTCGCCAAGGCCTTCGGCTGCCCGGTGGACGAGGACGACCTCTACGAAAAGCGGGAGGACGTGGCCGAGGAGATCAACGAAATTCTCCTCCACCGGCTGAAAAACAACATCCGCTTCTGCGCCTCCTGCGGCAAGGCCCTGCCCATTCACCATAAGGGTCGGCTGTGCGAGGGGTGCTTTCACCGGAGCAGGAAACCGTCTTCCGGTTTCCACAAGCGATAAAAAATCAGCTCCCTCATCAGAGGGAGCTGATTTTTTATTCTCACTTGCAGAAGGTTTCAATGTAGCTGTCGATGGAATTCTTGATGACCTCAATGGCGGCCTGGCGGTCGTTCACGTCGCCGGCCACGGCCTCTCTGCCCTCCAGGTTCTTGTACACCGTGAAGAAATGGGCCATCTCATCAAAGATGTGGGCGGGCAGGTCATAGATGTCGTGGTAGCCGTTGTAGGTGGGGTCGGAGAAGGGGATGGCGATGATCTTTTCATCGTTCTTGCCGCCGTCCAGCATGCTGATGTAGCCAATGGGGTAGCAGCGCACCAGGGTCAGGGGGTCGATGGCCTCGGAGCACAGCACCAGCACGTCCAGGGGGTCCCCGTCGTCGCCGTAGGTCCGGGGGATGAAGCCGTAGTTGGCGGGGTAGTGGGTGGAGGTGAAGAGGACCCGGTCCAGGATGATAAGGCCGGTCTCCTTGTCCAGCTCGTACTTCTTCTTGCTGCCCTTGGGGATCTCAATGACAGCAATGAAGTCCTCGGGGGTGATGCGCTTGGGGTTGATGTCATGCCAGATATTTGCCATGGCTGACGCCTCCTTTTATCTCAATGTAGATTTTTTCTTACAGGCTGTCCAGGTATTCGGACACAGGGAAGTCCCGGACGGGCTCGTCCTTCCGCAGGTAGAGGGGGTGGTGGGGGTGGCCCTTCTTGGACCGCTTTCCGGCACACAGCCACTGGGCGCCGAATTCCTCCCCGATGGCCACCATCTCCCGGACGCAGTCCTTCAGATAGGGCCGCTTCTCGATGATGGTCCCCCAGGCCGCCCAGACGGCAGGGCGGTAGCCCTCCCCCACCTGCTCCAGCACATAGCGGAAGGCCGCCATGTTCTCCCGGTGGAGGGCCTGGTTGCAGACCTGGTCCATGTCCTCAGGTCGGGTGGCCCGCTGGGCGTAGACGTTAAACATGAGAAAGCTGTCGTACCCGTTCCCCTTGGCGATGCGCTCCACCGACTTCAGGGTGTTGTCCAAATCCCCCGGGGCTGCGGTGGATGGGTTGATGCCAATGCAGATGAGAGGGTTCTTTCCCCGGGTGCCCAGCAGGTACCGGTACTCGGCGTAGTGGTCGGGGACATAGTGCCACTGGTCCCGGTCGTAGTCGTTCCGGGTGGGGACCAGAGCCTGCTGGAAGGTCAGGATCTCCAGCTCCTGGGTCTGGCAGGATGGGATATGCATGGGGGAACACCTCCACGGACAGGGCCGGGACAAAATCTGACCCAGGGCCTTGCTTTTCTCGTTTCTTTTCTCTATAGTATAGTAGCGTATTATATAGCGTACCATATTTTCCCTCGTCTGTCGAGAGCTTAGATTTGATTTGAAAGGAGTGTCCGCCGTGTCCAAAGGGAAGGAAACCACCCTGGACCTGACCCAGGGGGTCATCTGGAAGCAGCTGCTGCTCTTCCTGCTGCCCATCGCTGCGGGCACCCTCTTCCAGCAGTTTTACAACACTGCCGACGCCATCATCGTGGGCCAGTTCGTGGGTTCCGATGCCCTGGCCGCTGTGGGCGGCTCGGCTGCCATGATCCTCCAGCTGGTGGTGGGTCTTTTCACCGGCCTGGCCTCGGGCGCTACGGTGGTCATCTCCCACGGCTTCGGGGCGGGAGACCGGGAGAAGCTGAACCGGGCGGTCCACACGGCCATCGCCTTCAGCCTCCTGGCCGGGGCGGTCATTACGGTCATCGGCGTCTGGCTGGCCCCTGACGCCCTCCGGTGGACCCGAAACCCGGCGGAAATCATGGACTCTGCCACGGTCTACCTGCGGCTGTACTTCCTGGGGACCATCCCCATGCTCCTCTTCAACATGGGCTCCGGTATCCTCCGGGCAGTGGGGGACTCCAAGCGGCCCCTCTACTACCTCATCGTCTGCTGCCTGCTGAACGTGGTGCTGGACATCCTCTTCGTGGCGGTCTTCCACCTGGGGGTGGCCGGTGCGGCCATCGCCACCGTCCTGGCCAACCTGGTGAGCGCCGTGCTTATCCTTCTTCAGCTTTGCCGGGCCAAGGGGGACTACCGCCTGGTCCCCCGGCAGGTGCGGGTCCACGGCCCCACCCTCCGCCATGTGCTGTACATCGGCATTCCCGCCGCCATCGAGGCCTCCATGTACTCGGTGTCCAACCTGCTCATTCAGGTCCCCATCAACGACCTGGGCACCGATGTGGTGGCCGCCTGGTCGGCCGCCGGCAAGTACGACGGCATCTACTGGTCCCTGATGGTGGCCTTCGCCACCGCCATCATGGCCTTTGTGGGCCAGAACTACGGAGCCGGCAAGTACGACCGGATGCGGGAGGGCGTGGCGGTCTGCCTGAAGATCGCCCTGGCCCTGACGGTGGTCCTGGGGGCCATCCTCCTGATCTTCTCCCCCTATGCCTTCCGGATCTTCACCGACGACCAGGTGGTCATCGGTCATGCCATCCACATCATGTACTACTTCGTCCCCTTCTACTTCCTGTGGCCCTTCATCGAGGTCCTGGCCAACGCCCTGCGAGGGGCAGGTGACGCCGTGATCCCCATGGTCATCAGCGTGGGGGGCATCTGCGGCGTGCGCATCCTGTGGATCTTCCTGGTGGTCCCCCATTGGCACACCCTGCTGTCCATCTCCATCTGCTATCCCCTCTCCTGGCTGGTCACCGCTGCCATCCTCATTGTCTACTACAAAAAGGCCGACTGGAAAGGCCAAGCAAAAACAGCTTCCGAGTAACGGAAGCTGTTTTTTCATAGCAGGGCCCGGTCGATGTGGATCACCGAGCGCCCCTCCGGGTCCTTATGGATGCTCCGGCAGATCCGGGGGCCATAGGGGCCGGGATGGGACGGGGGTTCCGTCCGCAGGCAGTCCAGGTGCCGCAGGTGGGCCCGGACGATCTTTTTGTCCTGAAGGGTGGGATAGTGGCTGGCCAGGAACCGGTCAAAGGGCAGGTCCTGGACGGCCCGGAGGGTCTCTTTCAGTATCGAAACCGGGGCGGACTCCCGGCCCAGCATCAGCAGGGTGGGGTTCAGCCCGTCCCCCGCCAGGAGGATCCCCTCCTCCTCCAGCAGAAGGCCCACGGATCCCCGGGTGTGGCCTGCCAGGGAGATCACCCGGCCGTGAAGCCCTCCCAGGTCAAAGACCATGCCGGGGTTCAGCTCCTCCACATCATAGGCAGGAGGCTCCCCGGTGGTCATCCTTGCGTGGGAGGCCAGCAGGTGCCAGTCCTCCCGGTGGGCATAGACGGTCGGGAACCGGTGGTTGCCCCCGATGTGGTCGTCGTGGCCGTGGCTGTTGAGGACCAGGTACGGAGTGTCCAGGTTCTCCTCCAGAAAGTCCCGCAGGTCCTGTTTGCCCTGGCCGGTGTCCCAGAGGATGGCCAGCTTACTTCCCCGGACCAGGGTGCAGTAGTCCCGGTAGTCCTCCTCCATGTGCCAGACCCGGGGGGTGATGGCTTTGTAGTTCACGGCCCTCCTCCTTTCCAGAAGAAAAGGGGCGCATTTCTGCGCCCCTCAAATGGTGAGATATTAGTGCTCCACCAGCGCAGCTGCACCGGAGATCATCTCGGTGAAGGTGGGGTGGGGATGGATAACAGCGTGCAGGCCCTCTGCGGTGATGCCCTTCTGGACAGCCAGGGACAGCTCGCCGATCATGTCGGTGGCACGGGGGCAGACCAGGTGAGCGCCCAGGATACGGCCGTCTGCTGCATCGGTGACCAGCTTGACGTAGCCGCTCTCGGTGTTCTCGATCAGGCACTTGCCGTTGGCACCGGTCAGGAACTTCACAGCCTTGGGGGTGATGCCGGCTGCCTTTGCCTGCTCCTCGTTCATGCCCACGGAAGCGATCTCGGGGTTGGTGTAGACGCAGCTGGGAACAACGGACATATCGATGGGAGGCTCCTTGCCGGCGATGACTGCCACAGCGTTGGCGCCCTGTGCCTCTGCCACGTGGGCCAGCTGGATGTTCTTTGCCTTGGCGTCGCCGATGACATAGACGTTGGGCAGGCTGGTGCGGCCCACCTCGTCGCCCACGATGGCGTTCTTGAACATCTCGATCTCCACGCCCTCAGCGAACAGGCCGTCCACGTTGGCGCAGCGGCCGGCAGCAGCCAGAACGCCCTCAGCGGAAATGACCACCTCGTTGCCCTTCTTGTCCAGGTAGGTGACGGTCATGTTGCCGGGGGTGCCTTCGATCTTCTGGACCATGGCCTTGGCTTCCACCTTGATGCCGCGCTTCTTCATCATCATGGTCAGGCGGGTTGCGATCTCCTTGTCCATCACGGGCAGGATGTGATCGGCAGCCTCCAGAACGGTGACCTCGCAGCCCAGAGCGCAGTAGATGGATGCGCACTCGATGCCAACGACACCGCCGCCGATGATGATCAGGGACTTGAACATCAGGCCGTCACCCTCCAGGATGTCACGGCTGTTGTAGACGCCCTCGTCATGGATGCCGGGGATGGGGGGATAGGCAACCTTGGAACCGGTTGCGATGATGATGTCCTTGACCTCGTAGGTCTCGCCTTCGCAGGTGACCACGCCGGAACCGGCGATCTGTGCATGGCCATAGACCACGGTGATCTTGCCGGCCTTCATGAGCTTTTCCACGCCCTTGCGCAGCTCTTCGACGACCTGTGCCTTGCGTGCGTGCATGGCAGCAAAGTCGTAGGAGTACTCGCCCACGTTGACGCCGTGGAAGGATGCGTGTGCCAGGGACTCATACAGCTCGGTGCTGTGGATGAGAGCCTTGGTGGGCATGCAGCCGCGGTTCAGGCAGGTGCCGCCCAGGTCTTCCTTCTCGAACAGGACCACCTGCATGCCCAGCTTGGCAGCCTTTTCTGCTGCGTTGTAGCCGCCGGGGCCGCCGCCGATAATTGCAATATCAAAATTCATTTTCATATCCTCGTTTCTTTTGTCACGATCAGGTCAGAAGCAGGGAAAGGATGCCCTCCACCGCCTCCTGGGTGCTGTCCGGGTCGGACAGCAGTTTTTCCCGCAGAGCCTTCTCCTCCAGGGGGCAGCCCCGGAGCAGGCCGGGCACCCGGCTCAGGAAGTCCCCCTCCAGGCCGTCGGACCAGAGGGCAGCCTCGGCAATGCGGCCATCTTCCCGGGAATGGTCCAGCCGCAGAATGCCCCAGTCAAACCGGGCCTCCCGGCTCACTGCCAGGGGACGGCAGTCCCCATAGATCCACGCCGGGGCAGAGAACCGGGCCTGGCCCTCGGCGATGGCGGTCTGGTCCAGGTCCTCATACTGCAGCTCGGACGCAGGCAGGCCGTAGACCTCCTGGAAGGCCTCCACCAGGGCCTGGTTCAGCTCCGGAATGGCCAGGTCGGGCAGGTACTTCCGCAGGTTGGTCACCCGGGAGCGCACTGACTTGACCCCCTTGGCCTGGAGCTTCAGGGGGGAGACGTTCAGGTATTTTTCCAGGGGCGCCATGTCCACGTCCACCATGATGGTGCCGTGGTGATAGCACTGCTGGCCGGTCTTGTAATAGGCGTGGCCGGAGAACTTCTGACCCTCCACCGTCAGGTCGTTGCGGCCGTTCTTCTCGGCCCGGAGGCCCACCTTTTGGACCGCCCGGAGGATGACCTCCGTCTGGCGGCCCACGTCGTAGTCCTCCTTGGTCACCAGGAAGGTGAAGTTCACGTTGCCCAGGTCGTGGTAGACCGCACCGCCGCCGGAGAGACGGCGGACCAGGTATCCTCCGTCGGCCTCCAGGGCCTGGATGCGGCACTCATTTTCTGCGTGCTGGTTTCGGCCGATGACCACCGTCCGCTGGTTCTGCCAGAGGTACAGGATGCACTGACCGGGTTTCACGGTCTGCATCAGGTACTCCTCCAGGGCCAGGTTGTGGCGGGGGTCATGGTGCCGGGAGTAGATCACATACAGGGAATGAAGCATAGGGGGCCTCCAATGGTATTGCGGGATGGGTTTGGATAAAGCAATTTTCCCCGGCGAACACGCCGCCGGGGAAAATCGTCAAATCAGTGTAAGTCCCCTTACGCCGACAGCTTCAGGCGGCCATTAAGCCTCGAAGGTGTAGCGGACAACGGGGTTGCGGGCTGCGCCGACTTCGTCGGGACGGCTGATGGCGCAGTTCAGAGGAGCGTGGTGGAGCTTTTCTGCATCTTCCATGCCCTCTGCCAGGATCTTCAGATAGACTTCTGCTGCCTCGTCCAGAGTCTCGGGGCTCTCGGTCTCGGTGGGCTCGATCATCAGAGCTTCGTGGACGATCAGGGGGAAGTACATCGTGGGGGGGTGCATACCGAAGTCCAGCAGGCGCTTTGCCACGTCCATAGCGGTGAAGCCGTAGTCGTGTGCCTGACGGCTCAGGTCCATAACGAACTCGTGCATGCACAGGCCATTGCAGGCCATGTCGTAGGAGCCGACCAGCTTGCTCATCATATAGTTGGCGTTCAGGACAGCACCGGCAGATGCCTCGGGGATGCCCTCCTTGCCCAGGGTCAGGACGTAGGTCAGAGCCTTCAGGACCACCAGGAAGTTGCCGTAGAAGCTGCGGACCTTACCCATGGACTGCTCGGGCGCATACAGCTCGTAGCCAGTCTCGGTCTTCTTCACGTGAGGAGTGGGCAGGAAGGGCTTCAGGAACTCCTTGCAGCCTGCAGGGCCGCTGCCGGGGCCGCCGCCGCCGTGGGGAGTGGAGAAGGTCTTGTGCAGGTTCAGGTGGACGCAGTCGAAGCCCATGTCGCCGGGGCGGACGTGGCCCATAACTGCGTTCAGGTTAGCACCGTCGTAGTAGCACAGGCCGCCTGCATCGTGGACGATCTTGGTGATCTCCAGGATGTTGGGGTCGAACAGGCCGACGGTGTTGGGGTTGGTCAGCATGAGGCCGGCGGTGTCGGGACCGACGGCTGCACGCAGAGCCTCCAGGTCAACGCCGCCTTCGGGGTTGGAGGGGATGGAGACCACCTTGTAGCCAACCATGGAAGCGGAAGCGGGGTTGGTGCCGTGGGCAGAGTCGGGAACGATGATCTTGTTGCGGGCGGTGTCGCCGCGGGACAGATGATAGCTGCGGATCAGCTGCAGGCCGGTGTACTCACCGTGGGCGCCTGCGGCAGGCTGCAGGGTCATGCCGTCCATGCCGGTGATCTCGCACAGCAGCTGCTCAGCGGTGTACAGAGCCTCCAGGCAGCCCTGAACGGTCTCGATGGGCTGCAGGGGGTGGATCTGGGTGAAGCCGGGCAGAGCTGCCATCTCTTCGTTCACACGGGGGTTATACTTCATGGTGCAGGAGCCCAGGGGGTAGAAACCGTCGTTCACACCGTGGGTCTGCTTTGCCAGCTCAGTGTAGTGGCGGCCCAGGTCGATCTCGGAGATCTCGGGCAGGTGGGGTGCGGCACCACGCAGCAGGCTGGGGTCAAATTCAGCGGCGGGCACGTCGCATGCGGGCAGCAGGTCCATGCCGCGGCCGGGAACACTACGTTCAAACAGCAGCTTCATTATGCGCACACCTCCTTCAGAATGGCTACCAGGGCGTCAATGTCGCCACGGCTGTTCAGCTCGGTGCAGCACCACAGGATGCCGCCATCCAGGGGCAGACCGCCCAGGATGCCCTTTGCTTCCAGAGCAGCGCAGATCTTCTCGGGAGCCACGGGGCAGTCGGTCAGGAACTCGTTGAAGAAGGGCTTGTTCACACGCAGCTTGAAGCCGATCTTCTCCAGTTCAGCTGCCAGATAGTGAGCGTGTGCAGCAGAGCTCTCAGCTGCCTGACGCAGGCCCTTGGGGCCCATAGCTGCCAGGTAGACGGAAGCGGTCATAGCGCACAGTGCTTCGTTGGAGCAGATGTTGGAGGATGCCTTCTCACGGCGGATGTGCTGCTCACGTGCCTGCAGGGTCAGGACGAAAGCACGGCGGCCGTCGTGGTCGGTGGTCTGGCCGACGATACGGCCGGGCAGCTTACGGGTCATAGCCTGGGTGCAGGTCATGATGCCCAGGTAGGGGCCGCCGAAGCCGATGGGCATGCCCAGAGGCTGGCCTTCGCAGACAGCCACGTCAGCACCATACTCGCCGGGGGTCTTCAGCAGGCCCAGGGAGATGGGGTTGGCACCCATGATAGCCTTTGCACCCACTTCGTGGGCAGCAGCCACCACAGCGTCCATGTCTTCGATGACGCCGTAGTAGTTGGGGCTCTGGACGTAGACAGCAGCGGTCTCCTTGGTGAGGGCTGCCTTCAGAGCCTCCAGGTAGGTAGCGCAGTCCACTGCGGGGATGACCACCACGGGAACGTCACGGCTGCCGCAGTAGGTCTTGATGACGGCCAGGGTCTGGGGATCGCAGGAACCGGAGACCACGACGGTGGAGCGCTTTCTCTCCTGGCACATGAGCACTGCCTCAGCAGCAGCCACAGCGCCGTCGTAGACGGATGCGTTGGACACATCCATGCCGGTCAGCTCGCAGACCTGGGTCTGATACTCAAAGATGGACTGCAGCACGCCCTGGCTGATCTCAGCCTGGTAGGGGGTGTAAGCGGTCAGGAACTCTTCCTTGGAAGTCACAGTCTTCACGATGGAAGGGATATAGTGGTGATATGCACCAGCGCCGCGGAAGATGCTGCGGAACTTCTTGTTCTCATCGGCCATTGCAGAGACCTTCTGGGCCACTTCCAGCTCGCTCATGCCTTCGGGAATGTTCAGCTCTTTCAGAAGAGCCTCCTCGGGCACGATGCTGTAGAGCTGGTCCATGGAGGTCAGGCCGATGGACTCAAGCATTTTCTGCCGCTCTTCCCGGGTTGCGGGAATGTAGCTGCCCATATTATGCCTCCTCAGCCTCGACGACGGCTGCGTAGCCCTCTGCGTCCAGCAGTTCCTCGGTAGCGGTGACGTTCTCGACCTTCACCAGCCATGCGCCGTAGGGATCCTCGTTGACCTGTGCGGGGTCGTCCAGCAGCTCTTCGTTGACTGCGCAGATGGTGCCGGTAACGGGGGAGAAGACGTCGGAGACAGCCTTGACGGACTCAACGTCAGCGAAGGACTCGCCAGCGGTGACTTCGTCGCCCTCTTCAGGCAGGTTGATGAAAACGATGTCGCCCAGAGCGCTCTGTGCGTAGTCGGTCAGACCGATGACGAAGACGCCGTCCTCTTCCTTGACCCACTCGTGGGATGCGGAATACTTCAGTTCAGCAGGGATGTTAGACATGATGATTTCCTCCAAATAATAATAGAATGGTGTTTTCTTTGATCACTTATTCATGGGGCCCAGGGATGTCCCTGCCACCCATTACTTACCTCTGGTGTAGAAGGGCAGGGGGACGATCTCGCAGGCAACCCGGCGGCCGCGGACGTCGACCTCAACAGGGGCGCCCACCTCGGTGTACTTTGCGTCCACCAGAGCCATGCCGATGGCCTTGCCAACATAGGGGCACTGGGTGCCGGAGGTGGTCTGACCGATCTTCTCCTCGCCAACATAGACGTCCATGTGCTCGCGGATGATGCCGCGGCCAGTGACGGCCAGGCCAATGCGGACACGCTGGGGAGCGCCGGCAGCCACCAGAGCCTCACGGCCGATGAACTCGTCCTTGTCCAGCTTCACGCCGAAGTCCAGACCTGCCTCCAGAGGAGTGACGGTCTCGTCCATCTCGTGGCCGTACAGGGGCATAGCAGCCTCCATACGCAGGGTGTCACGGGCGCCCAGACCGCAGGGGATCAGGCCGAACTCCTCGCCTGCCTCACGCAGAGTCTTCCACAGCTTGGCTGCGTCTTCGGGAGCGCAGTAGATCTCATAGCCCAGTTCGCCGGTGTAACCGGTGCGGGAGATCATGGTGTTGACGCCGTTGATGACGATATTGGGCAGAGCGGTGTAGTAGCCCTTGGGGATCTGGTCTTCTGCCAGCAGCTTCTTCATGATGGCGGGAGCCTTGGGGCCCTGCAGTGCCACCTGAGCCACGTTGTCAGAGATGTCCTCGCACTTGGTGCCTTCCAGGACGTTCTTTGCCATGTGCTCGTAGTCCTTGTGGCGGTTGGATGCGTTGACGACCACCAGGTAAGCCTCCTCGGAGAACTTGTAGACGATGACGTCGTCGATGGTGCCGCCCTGCTCGTTGCACATGACGCCGTAGCGGACCTTGTTGACGGGCATGCCGGTGTAGTCGTTGGTCAGCAGGTGGTTGACGGTTGCCAGAGCAGTGGGACCGGTGAACAGGATCTCACCCATGTGAGAAACGTCGAACAGGCCGCACTGCTGACGGACTGCCATATGCTCCTTGATCACGCCGGAGGCTGCGTACTGCACGGGCAGCAGGTAGCCTGCGAAGGGGACGATCTTGCCGCCTTCTTCCACATGGACATCATAAAGAGGGGTCTTCAGTTCCATAATAACTCGCTCCTTTTTTCATTTTTTGACACGGAAAACAAAAAGAGACACAGCCCTTGTATCCACGCCAAGTTCTGTGCCTCCGTACCTGACCTGAAAGTTTCTCCGCCTGGGGCGGATTGCCTCTTCGGTGCGAACTCGCTCTCCGGAGTCTCGTCCAAAACCGGTCCTTTTGCCTGAGAGTTTTTGCGGCCCCTTCGGCTCCGTGCTGCGGGCACGGCATCTCCCGGTTTTATCATCCGACAATATGTGGTTAGTCTGTCCGTTTGGGTCCTTTTCCATCTGGACAGGGGGTTGATAATTTTATTATAGTTACCCAAATTCTCCCTGTCAATGTATTTTTCCCACTTATATATAAAAATAAGGTCTCCGGACCCCAAAGGCCCAGAGACCATTTTCTGGATTCAGGAAGGGGCTGATGCCTCCTCTTTCATTTTGGAAAGTTCCGGCCGGACCACCGCCAGGGCGATGACCATGGCAAGAAGGTCTGCCGCAGGACCGGCGTACAGCACGCCGTCCAGCCCCAGGAAGAGGGGCAGGATCACCAGCAGAGGGATGAACAGGAAGATCTGCCGGGTGAGGGAGATGATGGTCCCCCCCTTGGCCTTGCCGGTGCTGCTGAGCATGTTCATGGTGACAGGGGCAATGCCATTGATGGCCACCATGAACATAAAGATGTGCATGTACCGGATGGCGAAGTCCCCGTAGGCAGCGGTGCCGTCCCCGAAGACCGACAGCATCTGGCCGGGGAAGAGCCAGAAGCAGGCGAACTCCACCAGGCCGATGGCCACCACGAAGATGAGGGTCTTGCGGTAGGTCTCCCGGACCCGGGCGTAGTTTTTGGCCCCGTAGTTAAAGCCCATGATGGGCTCGCAGCCCACGGAGAAGCCGATGATCACCGAGTAGAAGATCATGTTCACCTTGGCCACCACACCGGCGGCGGCCAGGGCCTCGGAGCTGCCGTAGACCGACAGCTGGCCGTAGTGCCGGAGGGAGGAATTCAGGACCACCTGGCTGAGGAGCATGGCCACCTGGTTCAGGCTGGCGGCGGCGCCGATCTTCACCATGTCCGCCACGTAGGGTTTCTGGACCTTGAAGTACTCCCGCTTCAGAGGGCCGGTCTTCAGATGGCGCAGGTAGCGGACCACCAGAACGGCCGACAGGATCTGGCCCAGGATGGTGGCCAGGGCGGCGCCCTCCACCCCCATGCCCAAGGGGAAGAGGAAGAGGAAATCCAGCACAATATTGGTGGCCACACCGGCCACCGAGCACATGAGGGTGTACTTGGGGCTGCCGTCCGCCCGGATGAGGAGGGTGCCGCCGTTGGTGAGCATCAGGAAGGGGATGCCCAGGGCGGTGATCCGCAGGTAGGTCCGGGCATAGGGCAGGACCTCCTCGGTAGCACCGAACAGATAGAGGATGGGGGTGGTGAAGAGGAGGGTCAGGACCATGACGGTGATGCCGCAGAGGGAGACCATGGTGATCCCCTTGGCCCCGTAGCGCAGGGCCTCGTCGGTCTGTCCCTTACCCTGGAGGATGTTGAAATGGACGGTGGCACCGATGCCGAAGAGGAGGCCCAGGGCCCCGCAGACGATGGTGAGAGGATAGGCCACAGTGGTGGCGGCGTTGGCCAGATAGCCGATCTTCTGGCCGATGAAGACCTGGTCGATGAGGTTGTAGACCGCACCCAGCAGGGCGCTGAGGATGGCGGGGATGGCAAACTGGACAAGGAGCTTGGGGATGGGGGCAGAGCCCAGGGGGTTGTTCCCGGGAGGCCCTCCCATAGGTTTCGGGGGCATGACCGTCCCTCCTTCGTTATTTTAGTACGTTGTCCTATTTGACAGGATAGCACCTCCGTGGTATCCTGTCAACAGAAATTCCAAGGGAGGGGACCCCATGGCCCAGAGCACCAAACAGGACATCCTGGCCTGCGCCCGCAGGCTCTTTGAACAGCAGGGCTACAACGGCGTGTCCATGCGGGACATGGCCAAAGAGCTGGGCATCAGCGTGGGGAACCTGACCTATCACTTCAAGAAAAAAGAGAACCTGCTGGAGGCCATCCTTCTGGACCGGGACCGGACGGGAAACCCGCCCCCGGCACCCCAGACGTTGGAGGACCTGACGGCCTACTTCCGCCATATGCTGGAGGTCCAGCAGACCTACGCCTTCTACTTCGACAGCTACCACCAGCTGGCCCAGACCTCTCCCCTGCTGGCTTCCATCCAGCAGGAGATGCTGGGGAAGGTAACGGAAGACCTGACCGCCTGCTTCCGGACCCTCACCGCCCAGGGAACCCTGGCCCCGGAGGCCTGGCCCGGCCAGCACCGGACGGCCATCCATACCCTTACCCTTCTGCTGATGGTCCGCCTGCCGGGGGAGGAACGGCGGACCGCCGGCGAGGAAGGGATGGCGCAGGTGATGGAGGCCATCCAGGGTGTCCTCCGCCCCCTTTTGACCGCAAAAAACGCCTGACCCAAAGGGTCAGGCGTTTTGTTTTCATTCCACCGGGGTGAGGGTCCTGCTTCCCTTCCGTAGGAGGAGGAAGAAGAGCAGCATACCCCCTGCGCCTGCCAGGGAGGCGAAGGTCAGCAGGACGAAAACGCTGGTGTAGTCCAGCAGCAGGCCGCCCACGAAGCTGGCCAGGACGTTTCCCAGGGTCATGGCCATGGTGATCCAGGCCTGGCCCTGGACCCGCTCCCTCTCCTCCACCATCTCGTTGACAAAGTAGATGGAGGCCAGGGCAAAGACGGCATAGCCGGGCATCTCAAAGACCTGGATGACGGTCATCCAGAACATATTGGGGGCCAGGAAGGCGCCCAGGGCGTGGAGGAAAAAGCCCACGCCGGAGACGCACAGCCAGAACCGGCTGCCGGCCTTGGTGATCATCCAGGAGAAGAGGAACATGACAGGCAGCTCCACCAGGGACTGGACCAGGAGCATATTGCCCATGGCGGCGCTGTCTCCCCCCAGAGGGGTGACGATCTGGAAGGCGAAGGTGTTGAGGACATTGTGGCTCACCAGAAGGAGGACCACGCCGAGAACCAAGGGGATGACCCCGTGGTACTTCAGGGGGAAGGGCTTGCCCCCCTTGGCCTTTTTCTCCTGGACGACCTCTTCCCGGGGGCCGTCCTCCATGCCCTTGAACTTAAAGGCCAGGATGGCCACCATGAGGACCAGGTTCAGGAGGGTCAGGGCCACGGGGATGGAGACCTCCCCGAACCACAGGACCAGCTGGCCCACCAGGGAGGAGAAGACCCCGTAGGAGATGGACCCGGCCCCTCGGGCCACGCCGAAGTTCATGGGGTTGCCGCTGTTGATGCAGGCCATGCCCAGGGCGGAGCACAGGGGCAGGACCACCTGGATCATGACGGTGAGGGTGCCGTAGAGGAGGGCCTGGGGGACCATCCCCGGCACCACCAAAAGCAAAGCCCCCGCCGCCAGCTGGACCAGCACCAGCAGGGCGGCAAACTGCCGGAGGGAGAGTTTTTTCAGCCGGTCGGCCAGGCCGGAGAACACCGGCTGGAGGACGGCGGACAGCACGCTGGACAGGGCGATCACCGTGCCGATCTGGGCATTGGTGAACCCCTGGGCCAGGAGGTAGACACTGGAAAAGGTGACGATGGCGCAGTAGCAGCCCCAGTAGCTGCCCTGGATGAGGGTATAGTTGATGGTAGGAGCCAAGGACTTGGACATGGAACCCCTCCTTTTCACTCGGTTTTCTTCATTTTATCACGCCCGGCACAGATTGCAATCATAACCACTAGTAAACTAGTGGTTTGCTCAGACCCTAGAAGGGTCAACTCATGCTGACCCCTCTAAGGGGTCCGAGGGTTTGCCATCGCATCACAATTACAGGCAGCCACTACAAGTGGC
>JAFSFC010000059.1 GCA_017435425.1 Ruminiclostridium sp.
AGTGCCGGCCACGTCGGAGACGATGACGCGCTCCTCGCCCAGAATGCGGTTGGTGAGAGAGGATTTGCCCACGTTGGGCTTGCCGATGATGGCCACCTTGATGGTGTCATCCTCCTCTTCCTCCTCTTCGGGGAAGTGCTCGAAGCAGGCGTCCAGCAGGTCGCCGGTGCCGTGGCCGTGGACGGCGGAGACGGCGATGGGATCACCCAGGCCCAGATTGTAGAACTCGTAGATATCGGGGTTGGTCATGCCCACCTGGTCCATCTTGTTGACAGCCAGAATGACGGGCTTACGGGCCCGCAGGAGCATATTGGCTACGTCCTGGTCGGCGGCGGTGAGGCCGGTCTTGATGTCACAGACAAAGACGATGACGGTGGCGTGGGAAATGGCGATCTCTGCCTGCTTACGCATGAAGGACAGGATCTCGGTGGTGGTGCCGGGTTCGATACCGCCGGTGTCCACGATATCAAAGGTGCGGCCCCGCCACTCGCACTCGGCGTAGAGGCGGTCACGGGTGACGCCGGGGGTGTCCTCCACGATGGAGAGACGGCGGCCCACCAGCTTGTTGAACAGCATGGACTTGCCCACGTTGGGGCGGCCCACGATGGCGACGAGAGGTTTGGACATAGTTGTTACACCTCCATAATTATATGGTAAAGTTGTTTGAAACGTACAGTTGAGCAATCAGCAGCCGAAGACCGCTTCGAAGAGGTCGAAGCCGTCCTGGGGCACAGGGATCACGGGGACGCCAAGCTGGGCCTCCACCTCTTCCAGGGTCACGTCATCCAGGAAGACGGTCTCCCCGTGGCGGAGCATATTCTGAGCAATGAGGACACGGGTGCCCAGGTCTTTGCCCTTCAGCTGGGCGATCAGGTCCTGGCCGGTGATGAGACCTGCCACGGTGACGGTCTCACCGAAGAAGTGGTTCACGATGGGGTAGACCTGATGGGTAAGTTCAGTATGGCACTTTGCCGCCGCACTGTCAATGATTTCCCGCAGATAGGGGGCAGCAGCCACGCCGGTGGCGATGGAAAAGGGCTCCACCCAGATATCCTCGGGCGCCCCGAAACAGGCACCGTTACACTCCACAGACAGAAGCCGGAGCATGCCCACACCGTTGTCCAACTGGGTGTACTCCTCGTAGTATTCATCGTCGGGAAGTTCCAGACCGCCCTGGATGTAAAACTCGTCGGAGCACCAGAAGATCCGGCTTCCGTGCTTGTCCAGGCAGTCCTCGGCAAAGGCCTCCACCTGCCTGACCACCCCAGAGGCGGTCTCCACCGTATAGGGCTCCAGGGGATACAGGCCCTCCCGGTGACGGGTGAGGCCCACAGGGACCACAGAGACACTCTTCACCTGGGGATAGAGGGCGGCCAGTTCCTCCATGCTCTTTTGGAGGACCTCCCCGTCGTTGAGACCGGGGCAGGCCACGATCTGGCAGTTCATCACGATACCGGCCTGGGCGAACCGCTCCATGATCTCCATGATCTCCCCACCCCGTCGGCTCCCCAGGAGGGTCTTGCGGACCTCCGGGTCGGTGGCATGAACGGAGATGTTGATGGGGGAGATATGCAGATCGCAGATCCGCTGAAGTTCCCGCTTGCTCAGGTTGGTGAGGGTGATGTAGTTGCCCAGGAGGAAGGACAGGCGGGCGTCGTCATCCTTAAAATATAAGGTATCCCGCATCCCCTTGGGCAGCTGGTCCACGAAGCAGAAGACGCACTTGTTGGCACAGGAGCGGGCCCGGTCCATGAGATAGGTCTCAAACTCCAGGCCCAGGTCCTCGCCCACCTCCTTGGTGAGGGAAACGCTGCGCTGGCTCTCCCCTTCCTGCAGGGTGAGCTCCAGTTCCGGGTCGTAGGAATAGTATTTGTAATCCAGCACATCCACGATCCGGTGGCCGTTGATGGCCGTCAGGGTCTCTCCCGGACGGACGCCGGCTCCATGGGCAGGCGAGCCGGGTGTGATGGTTTTTATGGTTGTGAGGGACATAGGCGTTCCTCCTTTGGGTCGATTTCAAAAGGGCTCTTTTTTATCCGGGCATATACGCCCGGATAAAAAAAGAAAGAGGGGCAATCCCCTCTTCTTTTTCCTATTAGTTCTCCTGAACCTGGCCGAACACCTTGCCGTCATAGGTCATGCAGGCCTTGCACAGCCGGTGGGGCAGCCGATATGCACCGCACTTGGGGCAGGTAGCGACTGCGGGAGCTGCCAGCTTCCAGTTTGCACGCCGCTTATCACGTCTCTGCTTAGAGACTTTACTCTTCGGAACCGCCATTTCGAGACACCTCCTTGGTGATACCCTTTCGGGCACTTGGTTAGTGGTTACTACTCAGTTTTTATTAAGTAGCTGCTCGAGGGCGGCCCATCTGGGATCGACCTGCTTTTTGCACCGGCAAGGCTCCTGGTTCAGGTTTGCGCCGCAGCCGGGACAAAGCCCCTTGCAGTCTTCTGAGCATAAGTGTTTTGTGTCCATATCGAGGATGAAGGCTGTGTAGGCCAAATCACCGATGTCGATCTCGCCATCGTCCAGGAGAACGATCTCTCCGTCTTCCTCTCCCTCCATCTCTTCGGCGAGCATATAGGAAAGTTTGACGGTCTTCTCCCGGCTGAATCCGCTCATACACCGGTCACAGGTGTAATCGAGCACAGACTTAGCCTGCCCTTCCAGGACCAGAACATCGGCGATGTTCTTCACACGGCCGGTCACGTGGACAGGCTGGGTGATGGGCTGCTCTCCAAAGAAGTCCTCCTGGGTGAGATCAAGAGTAAAATCGAAGGGAACAGAGGCCCCGGGCACATGGATGATCTCTCTAAGATTCAGTCGCATAGCACAATCCTCACATGGTACAGAAAGCATTTTAGCAAAAAAGATTGCGATTGTCAAATACTTTCTTCATTTTTTTCAATTCTGTGATATAATACGGATACCACGGCTTTCGCACCTGTGGTATGCCGTCAATATCGACAGACACTTTATATAGTATACAACGATTTCCCTTCCCTGGCAAGTGGCAGGATAGAGAAATCGGGACAAGAAAGGTTGCGTTTTTTATGCGGGAATTCACCATCGGGCAAAACGACGCCGGTCAGCGGCTGGACCGCTGGCTCAGCAAGACCCTCCCCGTCCTCCCTGCCCCCCTGGCTCAAAAGTACATCCGCATCAAGCGGGTGAAGCTCAACGGCAAAGGAGCCAAGCGGGACACCCGCCTCCAGAAGGGGGATCTGCTCCAGCTTTACATCAACGATGAGTTTTTTGAAAAGCCCACCCCGGAGAACGCCTTCCTGTCGGTCTTCAAGCCCCAGCTGAACATCGTCTATGAAGACGAGAACCTGATGCTGCTGGACAAGCGCCCCGGCATGGTGGTCCACCCCGATGAGACCGAGCGGGTCAACACCCTCATCACTCACATCCAGGCCTACCTTTATCAAAAGAAGGAGTGGTCTCCCTACTGGGAGAACTCTTTCGCCCCCGCCCTGTGCAACCGCATCGACCGGAACACCGGCGGCATCGTCATCGCCGCCAAGAACGCCGAGACCCTGCGAATCATGAACCAGAAGATCAAGGACCGGGAGGTGGAGAAGTCCTACCTGTGCATCGTCCTGGGGACCCCCAAGCCCGCCGAGGGCAGGCTGGAGAACTTCCTGGTAAAGGACGAGGGCAAGAAGCAGGTCTTTGTCCACAACAAGCCCGTGGAAGGGGGCCGCACCGCCGTGACCCTCTACCGGACCCTGGCCAAGCGCAACGGCATGTCCCTGGTGGAGTGCCGCCTCATCACCGGCCGGACCCACCAGATCCGGGCCCAGATGGCCGCCGCCGGCCACCCCCTGCTGGGTGACGGCAAGTACGGCCGGGAGCGGGAGAACAAGCGCATGGGCAAGACCAACGGCCAGGCCCTGTATTCCTATAAACTCTCCTTCCCCTTCACCACCGATGCCGGCTGTCTGGAGGGTCTGAAGGACCGGGAGTGGACAGTCACCGACGTACCCTTCGTGGAGGAGTTCTTCCCCGGTGTGACCGTGGACTGAACGTATCAAAAGGCTCCCTCTGACGAGGGAGCTGGATTCGCCCGCAGGGCGAAGACTGAGGGAGAGATAACGGATACGTGATAGGACCGTTCTATCCTCCACATTTCCGGCATTTCTCCCCTTCAGGAGGAACCCTATGAAGCCTTACGAAAAAGACTATATCCCTCTGGCAAAGGATCTTCGCAAAAATATGACCCCCTGGGAGCGAAAACTCTGGTATGAGTTTCTGCGGAACTACCCCCTCCGCTTTCAACGCCAGAAAACCATCGGCCCTTACATTGCCGACTTTTACTGTGCCAAGGCCAAACTGGTCATCGAACTGGACGGCGGCGGCCACTATGAACCCGACCAGATTGAGCAGGATGTGTATCGCACGAAAGCCCTCCAAACGATGGGACTGACGGTGCTCCGCTTCTCCAACCTGGATATTCACCAAAATTTCTCCAGCGTTTGCCAAAGCATCGACGACCATATGAAAAAATCCTTCAGACCAGTGAAAGGTCGGTCAGACCCTACGGGTTGAGTTATCTCTCCCTCAGTCAGCTTCGCTGACAGCTCCCTCGTCAGAGGGAGCCAATTCAAAATGATCCCTCGACTTTTTTCCTGTCCAGTTGACAGGGTTCTATATTTCTGATAAAATTACTACAATCTTAAATTGGAAAACAGGATATTGAGTCTTTCCAAAGCAAGACACGACCGCCGCTGAGCATTTCCCCGCCGCTCAGCCTCCAAGGCCACACGGACAGCCGGGTCGAATGCCGAGTTCCGCATGATGCGGCGGCAACTTCTGTTGCCTTATTGATTGGGTTAAAAGCCCAAGTTTTATAAGTTGGTAACTTAAACCAAACCATTGCTTCCGAGCATACAAACTTGTGAAATGATCAATAAGAGTAGTAAAAGTAAGTTTCTTTGCTATATAGACTCTCATAATCTTTGGTTTCCACGGGGATATTCCCCCTTTTTCGTGAAATCTGCAAGTGACTGTATGCCATCGGTGTACAGTCACTTTTGTTTTTTGGAGGGATGCTCCTATGAAAAAAATCATCGAGCTGAAAAACATCACCAAGTCCTTCGACGGGGAGACCCCCGTCCTTGACAATATCAACCTGGACATCTACGACAACGAGTTCCTCACCCTGCTGGGACCCTCCGGCTGCGGCAAGACCACCCTGCTGCGCCTCATCGGCGGCTTTGAGACCCCCGACTCCGGCGACATCATCTTCCTGGGTGACCGGATCAACGACGTCCCCCCCTACAAGCGCAACGTCAACACCGTCTTCCAGAAGTACGCCCTCTTCCCCCACCTGAACGTCTTTGACAACGTGGCCTTCCCCCTGCGGGAGAAGAAGCTCCCCAAGGAGGAGATCGAGGAGAAGGTCCTGGAAATGCTCTCCCTGGTGGCTCTGAAGGGCTTTGAAAAGCGCTCGGTCACCCGCCTGTCCGGCGGCCAGCAGCAGCGCGTGGCCATCGCCCGGGCCCTGGTGGCCCACCCCAAGGTCCTCCTGCTGGACGAGCCCCTGGGTGCTCTGGACCTGAAGCTCCGCAAGGACATGCAGGTGGAGCTGAAAAAGATCCAGAAGCAGACCGGCATCACCTTCATCTTCGTCACCCACGACCAGGAGGAAGCCCTGTCCATGTCCGACACCGTGGTGGTCATGTCCGAGGGCAAGATCCACCAGGTGGGCACCTCTGTGGACATCTACAACGAACCCGTCAACGCCTTCGTGGCCGACTTCATCGGCGAGTCCAACATCCTCGACGGCGTCATGCTGGAGGACTACAAGGTCCGCTTCTCCGGCCAGACCTTCCAGTGCCTGGACAAGGAATTCATGAAGAACGAGCCCGTGGACGTTGTCGTCCGCCCCGAGGACGTGGACATCGTCCCTGTGGAACAGGGCCAGCTCACCGGTGTGGTCACCTCCGTCACCTTCCTGGGCGTCCACTACGAGATCATCGTGGACGTGAACGGCTTTAAGTGGATGATCCAGACCACCGACTTCGTGGACGTGGACGAGCGCATCGGCATTGAGCTGGAACCCGACGCCATCCACATCATGAAGAAGTCCGAATACTCCAACCTGTACGGCGACTACTCCTCCTTCTCCAACGAGCTGGACGAGCTGAGCGAGGTAGAAGAGGAGGATGAGGACGAATGACCAACAAAAAGACCCGCAGGGAAGGGCGGGTCGCCAAGACCAGTTACTACGCCACACTGGGCCCCTACTCCCTGTGGGCCATGTTCTTCATCCTGGTGCCCCTGGTCTTCGTGGCATACTACGCCTTCACTGACAACAACTTCAACTTCACCCTGGAACACATCCAGCGGTTCTTCACCGCCACCTCCCAGGTGATCCAGTCTGACGGCTCCTCCAAGGAGGTTTATACCTACCTGGTGATCTTCTGGCGCTCCCTGAAGCTGGCGGTCATCTCCACAGTGGTCTGCCTGGTGCTGGCCTATCCCCTGGCCTACATCATGGCAAGGGCAGAGCCCAAGGTCCAGAAGACCTTCATGACCATCATCATGATCCCCATGTGGATGAACTTCCTCATCCGCACCTACGCCTGGATGACCATCCTCCAGGACACGGGCATCCTGAACAATTTCCTGACCTTCTTCCATCTGCCCGGGGTCCACATCATCGGCACCGAAGCAGCCGTGGTCATCGGCATGGTCTACGACTACCTGCCCTACATGGTCCTGCCCCTGTACTCCATCATGGCCAAGATGGATGTGAAGCTCATCGAAGCCGCCCGTGACCTGGGCTGCAACGGCTTCGGCGTCCTGCGCCGGGTCATCTGGCCTCTGTCTCTCCCCGGCGTCATCAACGGCGTGACCATGGTCCTCATCCCCTCGGTGAGCACCTTCTACATCTCCCAGAAGCTGGGCGACGGCAAGTTCTTCCTGATCGGTGATGCCATCGAGAGCCAGTACGTGGCCAACAACCTGCACTTTGCAGCTGCCATGGCCTTCATCCTGATGGTGGTCCTGCTGGTCTGCATGGGCGTCATGCAGGTCCTCACCGCCCGTCACGTGGAAGGAGGTAAATGAGCATGAAACCTGCAGCAAAACTCTACACCGCCCTCATTTTCCTCTTCCTCTTCGCCCCCATCATCATCCTGCTGGTGTTCTCCTTCAACAGCAGCAACAGCCTGTCGGTCTTTGAAGGCTTCTCCCTGTACTGGTACAAGGAGCTCTTCCACGACACCAACACTCTGGGTGCCCTGAAAAACACCCTGGTGCTGGCTCTGGCTGCCTCCATCATCTCCACCATCATGGGCACCGCCGCTGCCGTGGGCATCAACAAGCTCCGCAGCAAGTACCTCCAGGCCACCTACAACACGGTGACCAACATCCCCATGACCAACCCGGACATCATCACCGGTATCTCCCTGATGCTGATGTTCGTCTTTGCAGGCCGTCTCATGGGCCTGAGCACCAGCCTGAACTTCTGGACCATGCTCATTGCCCATATCACCTTCTGCCTGCCCTACGTCATCCTCCAGGTGCTGCCCAAGCTGCGCCAGATGGACAAGGCCCTGCCCGAGGCTGCCATGGACCTGGGCTGCACCCCCTTCCGTGCCTTCGTGAAGGTGGAGCTGCCCGAGATCCTGCCCGGCATCCTCACCGGCCTCATCATGGCCTTCACCCTGTCCCTGGACGACTTCGTCATCAGTTACTTCACTGCCGGCAACGGCTTTGAGACCCTCCCCATCCGCATCTACAGCATGACCAAGAAGACGGTCACCCCCAAGATGTACGCCCTGGCCACCATCATCTTCTTCGTGATCCTGGCTCTGCTTCTCATCACCAACCTGATGGACGACGATGACGAGGAGGCCAAGGAACGCCGGGCCGCCAAGAAGGCCCACCGCCGGCACCATCTGGGCAACCGGGGCAAGGAGCTCATTGCAGGCGGCGTCATCGCAGCCGCCCTGGTTGTGGTGGGCGCTGTCTCCTTCATCGGAAACAATTCCGACACCGTGGAGCTGAACGTCTACAACTGGGGCGAGTACATCTCCGACGGTTCGGACGACTCCCTGGACACCATCAAGGCCTTCGAGGCCTGGTATGAGGAGGAATACGGCCAGAAGGTCAAGGTGAACTACTCCACCTTCGCCTCCAACGAAGATATGTACGCCAAGCTTCAGAGCGGGGCCGTCAGCTACGATGTGATCATCCCCTCGGACTACATGATCGCCCGTCTTATTGACGAGAATATGCTCCTGCCTCTGAACTATGAAAACATCCCCAATTACCAGTACATCGGTGACCAGTACAAGGGCCTGTATTACGACCCCGACAACCAGTACACCGTCCCCTACACCTACGGTGTCATTGGCGTCATCTACGATGCCAACGTGGTGGACCAGGCCGACATCGGCGGCTGGGATCTGCTGTGGAACGAGAAGTACACCCGGTCCATCCTTCAGTTCAACAACCCCCGTGACGCCTTCGGCACCGCCATGTACAAGCTGGGCATCGACGTGAACACCTCCGACAAGGCCCAGTGGGACCGTGCCCTGGATGAGCTCATGGCCCAGCGGCCTCTGGTGAAGGCCTACGTCATGGACGAGATCTTCAACACCCTCCAGTCCGGCGAGGCCTCCATCGGCGCCTACTACGCCGGTGACTACTTCATCATGCAGGAAGGTCAGGCCGAGGACGTGGATCTGCAGTTCTACTATCCCGAAGAGACCAACTACTTCTTCGACGCTATGTGCATCCCCTCCTGCGCCGAGAACCAGGAGCTGGCCGAGATCTTCATCAACTTCATGCTCAGCGAAGAGGC
>JAFSFC010000060.1 GCA_017435425.1 Ruminiclostridium sp.
TGCGGGACGCCTTCTTCCAGGTGGGGACCATCGTCTCCACAGCAGGCTTCTCCACAGCGGACTTCAACCTCTGGCCTACTCTGTCCCAGCTGGTGCTCCTTCTGCTCATGTTTCTGGGCGGCTGCGCCGGCAGCACCGCCGACGGCCTCAAGTGCTGCCGCATCCTGGTGATGGGACGCTGCGGCGCACGTTCCCTCTCCCGGCTTTCCCACCCCAGAGCTGTGAAGGTGGTGAAGCTGGACGGCAAGCCCGTGGATGAGGACACCATCCAGACCATCTTCGTGTTCTTCTTCCTGTACTTTGCCATCCTGGGGGCTGCGGTCCTGCTCATCTGCTGGGACGGTTTCTCCCTGACCACCTCCTTCACTGCCGCCCTGGCCTGCCTGAGCAACATCGGCCCCGGCCTGGACGCCGTAGGCCCCATGGGGAACTTCGCCGCCTTCTCTCCCTTGAGCAAGTGGCTCCTCTCCCTGACCATGCTGGTGGGCAGACTGGAGATCTTCCCCATTCTGATCCTGTTTTTCCCCTCCACCTGGAAGAAACGTTGACTTTTCATAAGAGTTTCTTATGACATCCCAAAGACTTTGTGCTCGATTTGTCATATTTTCTTGACACCTGTTCCCGGGTTTTGGCTATTTCGTTTAATTAGCCAAAACCCGGGCTTTTTTCCTTGAAAAAAAAACAACATATGCTAAAATTGATGTGTTAAACATCTGCTCTTGTAATGAAAAAGAGGCAAAGCAGAAATAGAAAAGGAGTGTCGTTCCGTGGAAAAGTATTTATGGATCGGCTTTATCGGTGCTGCTCTGGCACTGATCTTCGCCCTGATCCAGCGCAACAAGGTAATGTCCTACTCTGAGGGCAATGCCACCATGCAGAAGATTGCCGGTTCCATCCGCGAGGGTGCCAACGCATATCTGAAGCACCAGTACACCACCGTCGCCAAGGTCTTCGCAGTGGTCTTCGTGATCCTGCTGGCTATGGCATTCGCCACCGGCGGTGAGATGCTGTCTAAGTTCACCCCCTTCGCCTTCCTGACCGGCGGTATCTTCTCCATGCTGGCCGGTTTCATCGGCATGAAGATCGCCACCAACTCCAACGCCCGTACCGCACAGGCTGCTTCCGAGAGCCTGAACCGCGGCCTGCGCGTTGCATTCTCCTCCGGCGCCGTTATGGGCTTCACCGTCGTTGGCCTGGGCATGCTGGACATCACCATGTGGTTCACCATCCTGCGCTTTGCAGCCGGCATCACCGATCCTGTTGTCCTGGGCAACATCATCGTTATGAACGGCATCGGCGCATCCTTCATGGCACTGTTTGCACGTGTCGGCGGCGGTATCTACACCAAGGCTGCTGACGTGGGCGCCGACCTGGTTGGTAAGGTCGAGGCAGGCATCCCTGAAGATGACCCCCGTAACCCCGCTACCATCGCTGACAACGTGGGCGACAACGTCGGCGACGTTGCCGGTATGGGCGCTGACCTGTATGAGTCCTATGTCGGCTCCATCCTGGCTACCTTCTCCCTGGGTGCCTGCGCCGGCTACGGCTGGCAGGGCATGCTGCTGCCCATGGCTGTTGCTGTGGTTGGCATCATCTGCTCCATCCTGTGCACCTTCCTGGTCAAGACCAAGGAAGACGCTACCCAGAAGTCCCTGCTGACCTCTCTGCGTACCGGCACCTACTCCGCTTCCATCCTGTCCGCCGTTCTGGCAGCACCTCTGTGCTACTTCATCATCGGCGAGGGCTGGCTGGGCATCTACATCGCCATCCTCTGCGGTCTGGCAGGCGGCTGCCTGATCGGCTACTTCACCGAGTACTTCACCTCTGACAACTACAAGCCCACCAAGAACCTGGCTGCTACCTCCGAGACCGGCGCTGCTACCATCATCATCGGCGGTATCTCCCTGGGCCTGATGTCCACCCTGGCTTCCATCCTGATCGTTGCTGCTGCTATCCTGATCGCTTACTTCGCAGCTGGCGGCTCCGTCACCATCATGGACGCATCCGGCCACTTCTCCGCTGAGTTCAACCAGGGCCTGTACGGCATCGGCATCGCTGCCGTCGGCATGCTGTCCACCCTGGGCATCACCCTGGCTACCGACGCATACGGCCCCGTTGCTGACAACGCCGGCGGTATCGCTGAGATGTCCGGTCTGCCTGAAGAGGTCCGTGAGCGTACCGACGCTCTGGACTCCCTGGGCAACACCACCGCTGCTACCGGTAAGGGCTTCGCCATCGGCTCTGCATCCCTGACCGCTCTGGCTCTGCTGGTCTCCTACGTCAACATCGTCCAGGACCGCACCACCGAAGTTCTGAACTTCACCCTGACCAGCCCCACTGTTCTGGTCGGCCTGTTCATCGGCGCTATGCTGACCTTCGTCTTCTCCGCTATGACCATGAGCTCCGTCCAGAAGGCTGCTCAGTCCATCGTGGTGGAAGTCCGCCGTCAGTTCCGTGAGATCAAGGGCATCATGGAGTTCGAGGCTGACCCCGACTACGCTTCCTGCGTGGCTCTGTGCACCAAGGGCGCTCTGCATGAGATGGTCGCTCCCGCTCTGCTGGCTATCATCGTTCCCATCGTCACCGGCCTGATCCTGGGCCCCACCGGCGTGGTTGGTCTGCTGGGCGGCGTCTCCGTCACCGGTTTCGCTATGGCAGTCTTCATGTCCAACGCTGGCGGCGCATGGGACAACGCTAAGAAGTACATCGAGCGCGGCAACCACGGCGGCAAGGGTTCCGACCAGCACAAGGCTGCTGTCGTCGGCGACACCGTTGGTGACCCCTTCAAGGATACCTCCGGCCCCGCTCTGAACATCCTGATCAAGCTGTGCTCCACCGTTTCCATCGTGTTCTCCGGCCTGATCATCGCATTCTCCCTGCTGTAATTCTACAGAACCTTTTAAGGACGACCCATTTCGGGTCGTCCTTTTTTATACCCTCTGCCCGATTGGAGCAGAACTTTTGTTTTACAAACGTCTGATTCTCCTGTATAATAATGCGTATTCTTGATAAAATGATCGAATCATTTTATCGTGCCATTTGATGGCACGCCGCCTTTGGCGGCAAGAAAAGCATTGCACGTCGTTTTGCGGCAAAAGCCGCAAGCCGCAACAGGTGCGGCTTAATAAAATGCTCTGAAAGCATTTTATTAAAAACTAGTATAGAGTGTTATCATATGCTAATAGGGGGAACACCCATGCTGAAAAAACTCCTTCCTCTGGTGCTGGCCCTGGTACTGACCCTCACCGCCTGCGGCCCCGCCTCTCAGGAAGTCTCCGAAGATGAAACCTTTACCCTGGTGACCACCACCTATCCCGTCTACCTTCTGGCCAAGGAGGTCACCCGGGACGTGGAGGGCATCACCGTTACCTGCATGATCAACCAAGGCATCGGCTGCCTTCACGACTACACCCTGTCCATCCACGACATGAAGATCCTGGACAGGGCCGACCTGCTGGCCCTCAGCGGGGCTGGGCTGGAGGAGTCCATGGCAGACGCCATCGCCGCCGCAGGCTGCCCCCAGATCGACTGCTCCGCGGGCATCGCCCTGCTGGAATCCACCCATGAGCACGACCATGACCACGGGGAGGAAGCAGAAGAAGCAGACGATCACGACCATGAAGACGAGGCCGAACCCGAAGAGGATGCCCACCACCATGAGGATGCGGCTGAAACCGATTACGACGCCCATGACCACGAGCACGACAACCACATCTGGATGGACCCCCTTCGGGCCGGACAGATGATCCAGAACCTGGCGGAGGGTCTGGCCCAGGCCGACCCGGCCAACGCCCGGACCTACCTGGCCAACGCTGCTGCCGCTGCCGAGCTGCTGGCCCAGGCCCACGGGGAGATCTCCGCCTCTCTGGCGGAGCTTCCCTGCCGGGATCTCATCACCTTCCACGATGGCTTCGCCTACTTTGCCGATACCTTCGGCCTGACCATCCTCCGGTCCATGGAGGAGGAGGCTGGCAGCGAGGCCTCCGCCCACGACGTGGTGGAGATCCTGGAAGAAATCCAGATCCACGCCCTCCCCGCCATCTTCACCGAGGTCAACGGAGGCACCGCCACCGCCGAGATGATCCAGCGGGAATGCGGCATCCCCATCTACCCCCTGGACATGATGATGAGCGGCCCCACGGTCGACGTCAACGGTATCCACACCTATCTGGACCGCATCATTCAGAACGCAGAGACCCTGCAGGAGGCCTATTCATGAGGTTTGAAAAGAAAGACAAGACCGGCTTCGGCCGCATTCCCCTCCGGGGCCGGCCGGGGACCTGCCAGCTCCGGGTCCGGGACCTGGGGGTCACCCTGGAGAGCGACACCATCCTCCAGGGCATCAACTTCGACCTGAACTGCCGGGAGATCGTGGCCCTCATCGGCCCCAACGGGGCGGGCAAGTCCTCCCTCTTCCGGTCCATCCTGGGGCAGATCCCCTACTCCGGTACCATCAAGTTCGAGCTGGCGGGGGGCTACCCCAGCCGTCCCAAGATCGGCTACGTCCCCCAGAGCCCCAGCTTTGACCGGGACTACCCCATCAGCGTTCTGGACTTCTTCGCCGCCGCCATCGGCCGCTGGCCGGTCTTCCTGCCGGTGCCCAAGTCCCTGCGCACCCGGGTAGAGGAATGCCTGTCCCGGGTCCACGGAGAGGCCCTCATCGACAAGCGCATCGGTACCCTCTCCGGCGGTGAGCTTCAGCGGGTCCTCATGGCCCTGGCCCTGGAGCCCATCCCCCAGATCCTCATTCTGGACGAACCCCTCTCCGGGGTGGACGTGGGGGGCGAGCACCTGCTCATGGAGATGCTGGATGAGATCCGCCAGACCTATGACCTGTCCATCTTCTTCTCCACCCACGACTTCAACACCCTCCAGCAGTATGCCGACAAGGTCATCCTCCTGCAGCACTCCATCCTGAAGGTAGGCACCCCCAGCGAGGTCCTCCGGTCCCCGGAGTTCCAGTCGGTCTTTCATCTGAACCTTGGCATGGAAGGAGGGGACAACTAATGGAATTCTGGTACTGGCTGGTGTCCTGGCTGCCCTTTGAGTGGGCCGCCCCCGACTCCATGCTCTTCATGAAGCACGCCCTGCTGGCCATCCTGGTGGTCACCCCCCTCTTCGGCCTCCTGTCCACCATGGTGGTGGAGAGCCGCATGGCCTTCTTCTCCGACGCCCTGGGCCACTCTGCCTTCACCGGCATGGCCATCGGTGCCATCTGCGGCCTGGCTGACCCCGTAGGGGGCGCTGTGGTCTTCGCCATCGTCATCGCCTTCCTGTTTACCCTGGTCCGCCAGAAGACCCGCATGGCCAGCGACACGGCCATCAGCGTCTTCTCCTCGGCCGCCGTAGCCCTGGGTATCTTCATCAGCACCATGGGGGGGCAGAGCTTTACCAAGTTCAACAGCCTCCTCATCGGCGACATCCTCTCGGTCTCCCCTGCTGAAATCGGTCTTCTGGCCATCATCCTGATTCTGGTGGTGGTCCTGTGGGTGACCTCTTTCAACCAGATGATGCTCTCCTCGGTCCACCAGGCTCTGGCGGACAGCCGAGGGATCAAAGTGGTCTGGAAGAACTTCCTCTTCACCGCCGCCATCGCCGCCGTGGTCACCATCACCATGAGCTGGGTGGGCCTGCTGGTGATCAACTCCCTGCTGGTCCTCCCTGCCGCCGCCGCCCGGAACCTGTCCCGGAACCTCCATCAGTATCACCTGATCTCCGTGCTGGGTGGTCTGGTCTGCGGCATCGGGGGCCTGATGGTCTCCTACTACCTGGGAGCCTCCACCGGTGCGTCCATCACCGTCCTGCTGGCCCTGTGGTTCTTCCTGTCGCTGCTGTTTAAGGGGAAGCACTAAAAAAAGGCTCCCTTGTGTAAAGGGAGCTGGCACGGCACAGCCGTGACTGAGGGATTGTTCCTTGTCGGCAGGCTACAACCCCTCCGTCTCGCCTTCGGCGAGCCACCTCCCCTTACACAGGGGAGGCTATCTGCAAATTCCTCAAACCTCTGTGGTTTCCGCCACAGAGGTTTTTTCTTCTTGACATACCTCGCCATTCTAGGTATTATATACCTAGATAGACTAGGTATTGCCAGAAAGGAGGTACGCCATGCACGAATCCTTTTACCAATACACCCACGCCGTGGCCCAGTATGTCCGCCATGCCACGGGCAAGGAAAAGGCCGCACTCCGTAAAGAACTGAACGACCACATGGCCGACCACGCCCAAGCCCTCCTGGCCGGGGGCTTCCCGGAGGACCACGCCTGCCGGGTGGCCGTGGAGTCCATGGGGGACCCGGCAGAGGTGGGCAAGGCTCTGAACAAGGAGTACCCCCTCCGCTGGCTGGTCCTCTCCCGACTGGTCTGGCTGGCCGTCCTGGTGGTTGCTCTCCTGCTGATCCTGGCCCTGGCCCACGGCCTCAAGGGTGCCGCCGGCAGTCTGGCAGCCCGGTACGCCCCCATGGAGCACCACCACGCAGAGGTCCAGCTGCCTGATGCAGAACTGGTCCCCCTGGACTTCACCCAGACCTTCCCCAACGGGGACGTGATCCACTTCTATGCCGCCGCCGTGGATGCGGAGGCGCAGTACATGGACCGAGGCTATGTAGGCCATCTCTTCGCTGTGTGCTACAACCGGAATCCCCTGCGGGACTCCCTGTATCACCCCGGTTTCATCCACTGCCTGACAGATGCTCCCAAGGAAGAGACCCTGGTCAGCCTGGATGGCTCCTCTTACGGAAATGCCGAATACGCCCACTGGGTCATCTACTTCGTCCACCCCACGGAACCCGTCACCGTGCAGTATGACCGCTACGGGACTTCTTTTACCCTGGAGATCCCCCTGCCCTGGGAGGAGGTGGCCGTCCCATGAAAAAGGTACGCACCCGCAAGGAAAAGACCCTCCTGGGCTGTCTCACCCTGGTCCTCCTGCTGGCCATCGCCATGGGCACCCATTTGATGGGCTTCACCCCTGGGCAGAACGTCCGGGCGGTGGAGGATCTGCTGGGGCTGGCCCCCACGGAGCCGGTGATGGACCGTGACGACCTCTACCTGACAGAAAATGAGGACGTCCTCCTCCTGACCGCCTACCACCCCGGCCTGTGGCGGGACCACTGGGGGAACAACTCCCTGAACTTTGTCGCCATGGACAAATCCGACGATGCTCTGGCTGTAGGGGGCGGCTACTGGAACCGGGAATTCGCCCTGTCCACCCTGCACCTCTTCGGAGAAGTCTTCCTGGAGGAAGCGGCCTCTGTCCGGGCGTACTACCCTGTGGACCCCAGTTTTGGGCACCGTCCGGTGGAACTGACCGCCGAGGTTTTTACCGCCCACAACGGCGGCCGCTACTTCTGGTCTGTGACCCAAGTGGAAACCAACTCTTTCGACACCCTCCCCTCTGCCCTGGATGTGCTGGACCAGGACGGCAACGTCCTGTACACCTGGGACATGACCGACAATTGGAGCGGGGAAGGATGAGACAGGAGGTCTGCCCATGCACAAACGATTTGATGAATACACCCACGCCGTGGCCCAGTATGTCCGCCATGCCACGGGCAAGGAAAAGGCCAACCTCCGCAAAGAACTGGAGGACCACATGGCCGACCACGCCCAGGCCCTCCTGGACGGGGGCTTCCCGGAGGACCACGCCTACCGGGTAGCTGTGGAGTCCATGGGGGACCCGGCAGAGGTGGGCAAGGCCCTGAACAAGGAGTACCCCCTCCGCTGGCTGGTCCTCTCCCGGCTCTTTCTGGTGCTGGCCCTTCTGACAACAGGTCTCCTCCTCCAGGTCTTCCCTGGAGGGCTGTACAACAGTATGATCGCCCGGACAGACCCCGTCCATTCCGGCTTTCACTCCGCTAATCTGGACGAAAACCAGCTGACCTACACCGACATCAAGGCAGAGTTCCCCAACGGGGATATCCTGTGGGTCTACGCCACCGCCGTCACCTGGGATGACACCTACGGGTACACCGGCCACATCTACACATCCAGCTACAACAAGAACCCCCTGCGGGACCCCCTCTACACCACCTACGCCCTGACCTACACCCTCAAGGGTACCGAGGAAGCGTTCCTTCACGCAGGTGGCGGCGGTGGCAGCAGCTATGGCGCCGCCTATATGCGCCAATCCTTCGACGGTCTCCCGATGGGAAGCACCCTGTTGGCCCACTATGACCGGCACGGCACATCCTTTACCATCGAGATCCCCCTGCCCTGGGAGGAGGTGGAGGTCCCATGAAAACACAGCGCACCCGAAAGCAGAAAACCCTTCGTTGGGCCGTCATCTTCCTGCTGCTGACCGTCCTGGCCATCCATTCCCACGCCCTCTGCCTGACCTCCGGCCAGAGCATCCGGGCCGTGGAATCTCTGTATGGCCTGGAGTCCACCGAGCTGATCGCCGAAAAGGGCGACTTCACCCTCTCGGAAAACCAGAATACGCTCCTTCTGGTCCAGCACCGGCCCTTCCATTCCCCCCTTTGGAACGTGAACGGCAGCCAGCTGCAGGTCCAGACCAAGCCCGACCACCCGGTCTGCGCCATCATCTCCTTCCGCTGGAACAGCGAAGACCCCGATATGCGCTACCACCTGGCAGGCACCCTGGACCTGGAGGGAGCCCATTCCGTCCGGGCCTACTGCACCCCCGACACGGAATACAACGGCACACCCCTGACCCTCACCGCAGAGGTGGAAACCACAGCCCAAGGCAGACCGTATTTCTGGTCCCTGACCATCCTGCCTGTGGGCTCCTATGTGATCCCTCAACATCTGGATGTACTGGACGATGAGGGCAACATCCTGACCACCACAGAAATTTCCTGGCAATAAACCGGAGGTAATATTATGGAACGCAAAAAGAATCTGGAACACACCACCCTGCTGGTCCTCTCCCTGCTGAAGGGCCAGGACCTGTACGGCTATCAGATGATCACCGAGCTGGAGCGCCGCTCCAACAGCACCTTTCACATGAAGGAGGGCACCCTCTACCCCGTGCTGAAAAAACTGGAGAACGGGGGCTATGTGACCTCCTACGAGGCCGAGGCCAACGGCCGCACCCGGAAGTACTACCGCATCACCAAGTCCGGTCTGAAGCAGCTGGCCGAGGAGAAGGAGAGCTGGGAGGTCTACGCCGACGGGGTCAACTCCGTGCTGAGCTTCATGCCGGGGTGATGCCGATGAAGGCCTTTGACGACTACAGCAATGCCGTCTGCACCTTCGTCCGCCACGCCACCGCCAAGGAGAAAGAGGCCATCCGCAAGGAGCTGGCCGACCATATGGAGGATCACGCCCAGGCCCTCATGGACGGAGGCTATCCGGAAGACCACGCCGCCCGCGTGGCCCTGGCGTCCATGGGGGACCCGGAAGAAGTGGGCCGGGAACTGGACAAGGAGTATCCCCGTCGATGGGGAGTCCTGGTCACCGTCTTTCAAATCATGCTGCTGCTCCTTGGAACCAACCTGCTGATCTTCAGTGGATACTATCTCCCGAACTATCTGGGGCAGACTCTGGAGGCTCGGTTTGATCCCATGAGCGGCCACAGCTATATCCCCACCCACGCCGGGGAGATCTACCCTCTGGATCTCCGCCAGGAGCTGCCGGGAGGTACCGTTCTCTATGTCTATGGAGTAGCCCGGAATGACAAGGGACAGGTCTGGGTATACACCGTCTCCTACCCCCAAAACCCCTTCCAAAACACCATCAACAACGCTGCAAACCTGACCTTCACCTATGGCAGCACAGATACCGGCGGCAACACTTGGCAGGATATAGACTCCAGTTACGTTACGCCCCGTGCCTGCTACCACCGCTACGGTCTCCACGAGGTCACGGAAGGGGATGTCCTCACCGCCCATTACGACCACTACGGCACGACCTTTGACGTGACCATCCCCTGGGAGGAGGCCAGCCCATGAAAAAGAAACTCCGCACCCAAAAGCAACTGGCCCGCCGTTTGGGGATCTGGGTGGTCATCCTGGCCCTGGCGACCGTCTGGACGGGGTTGTTTAATCCCCATCCCTACCTCAGCATCCGGCAGTATGAAGCCTCCCTCAGCTGCGGGAAGACCGAGATGATTCGAAAAGAAAGGTTAGACGGTGAACTGCATTACCTTACTGCCAACCAGAACACCCTGCTGCTCAATGTCGTTGATTTTCAGCTTCTGGGGGGCTGGGTCAGTGACGGAAAGGCCTCCTTGGACCTGAGTAAGGAAGAGGACCTGTCTGTGGATGTTCTGCGGACCTCGTCTGTGGCCGAGTTCCTCACCGTCCACTACTTCGGCACGGCCCCCAAGGAAGCCGCTTCCGTTTTGATCCGGTTCCCCTGGATGGAGGATGCAGAACCCTTTGAGATCTCCACCTTCCGGGGAGAGGACGGCCGGACCTACTTCTGGGACTGGCAGAAGGTCCCCTTCTACGGCCCAGAGGACTACAACAAGGACTACTATTCCGAGCCCCTTGTGGTGGAGGCTCTGGATCAGAACGGCCAGGTCATCGCCGCCTGCAACCATCCCCGATACTATGATGGTTCTCCCCTTACTTAACCCCTCAGAAAGGAGGAACCCATGGACCTAAGATTTCTTGAATACGGAACGGCCGTCTGCACCTACATCCGTCACGCCACTGCCGCAGAAAAGGCGGCCATCCGCAAGGAGCTGGCCGACCACATGGAGGACCACGCCCAGGCCCTGATGGACGGGGGCTACCCGGAGGACCACGCCACCCGTGTGGCCCTGGAGTCCATGGGAGACCCGGAGGCCGTTGGCCGGGAGCTGGATAAGGAGTATCCCCTCCGGTGGCTGGTGCTGTCCCGCATCCTGATCGGCGTGGTAGCCCTGCTGTCCCTTTTCTACCTCATGTACCTCCCCCTTCTTGGTGACCTGCCGGAAGCCCTCTATGCCCGCCTGGACCCTGAAAAGGGAGACCAATACGAAGAACTCCATGAGAGCTTCCAGCCCCTGGACATTCGCTGGGAACTGCCGGGAGAAACCATCGTGCGCTTTTATGGGGTGACCCTCCAGGGCGCCGACGACCAGTACACCGCCACGGTCTACATCTCGTTCTACCCGAAAAATCCCCTCTCCCGTCACTGGAACCATGTCAACATCCTTGGCTTTTCCTACACCCTGAACGGGGTGGAATACCCCTACCACAGCAGCTATGGGGGCGGAGGATATATGTATTATCAATATGCCGTCGACGGCCTGCCGGAGGGCTGTTCCCTGTCCGCCCACTATGACCGCTTTGGCACGCACCTTGAAACCGAGATTCCCCTGGATTGGGAGGTGGCAAGCCCATGAAACGAAAGAAACATCACCTGACCGCCAAGACTCTTACCCTTCGGCTGGCGGCGGTCGCCCTGGTGATGGCCCTCCTGGCCCTCCTGCTGGGGTTTTACACCCCTCTCCCCTCTCAGGTCATTGACCAGCGGGAAAAGGAATTCGGTACCAGACCCACGAAGGTATTGGAACACCACTGGTTCCACGCTAACCCAGCCTATCTGCTGGGAAGCGAGAACAGTCTGAGTCTCCTCTTCTGCCGCTACAATTTCTTCTACGGCTGGGGAAGTGACGGCGGCACTATGATCGACCTGAGTCAAGAGGAAGGCCCCGTCTGGCTGTCCACCACTCTTTACTCCGGAAGCAAAGACCTTACCACCGAGGGGGAACCCTGTGATCTCCACCACTTTGGCCGGGTGGACTGGGAAGGGGCGGAATCTGTGCGGCTCAGCTACCCTTCCGGTGCACCGGAAAACGCCCAGATCTTCCCCCTGTTCCGGGGAGAGGACGGACACCTTTATTTCTGGAGCTGGCAAACCATTCCGTGGTTTCAAAGTTCCCCGGTGGATTACTTTGATGTGAACGTTGATGTCCTGGACGCAGAGGGAACCGTGCTGTATACCTATGAGACCAACCCCAGCTACACCGAGGAGGAGTTGGCAGAGTAAAACGCAGCGATATATCTACCCTTCAAAGAGTGGGACGATGTGGTCATCGTCCCCTACGAAGTTGATCTCCCGCTCTCGCCATGTAGGGGCCGATGACCACATCGGCCCTGCCCACGTTGGTCCACGCAGCCACATTTCGGACGCATCGTGATGCGACCCTACCACAGCAAACAAAAAAGGACGACCGTAAGGTCGTCCTTTTTTCTATACGCAGGAACTTAGTCCTCGTCTTCCTCTTCCTCGTCAACCAGGTCCAGAGCGAACTTGTTGCCGCAGTTGGGGCAGGCCACCTCGCCCACGTCGAAGATGCTCTCGTCGATGACCAGGTCCTCGCCGCACTCGGGGCACTCGATCTCGAAGAAATCGTCGCCCAGGTCAGCAAAGTCAAACTCCTCGTCGTCATCCTCGAACTCGTCGAAGACGATCTCTTCCACGTCTTCCAGGTCCTCAGACATAGCCTCCAGCTCCTCGCCGATGACTTCCACTTCTTCCTCCAGGTCCTCAACGGCCAGGCCGATGTCTTCCAGAATGTCGATGATCTTGGAGATCAGCTTGCCCTCCTTGGAGGGATCCTTGTCCAGATCCAGGCCGTCAGCCAGGCCCTTCAGGTAAGCAACCTTCTCAGTGATGGTCATAGTCATAGTAATAAATCCTTTCTGCTTCGCAGAATTTCGGTCCCGCAGGACCGAAACTCAAGTCCAATCATTTTTTTCGGGGCTTTGCCTCGGAAAAAATACTTCTCAGCCTGCCAGTGTGCGGGCATCACCCGTGCGCGCAGCAGGCTGCAAGCCTTCACTTTTCAAACAGGCAAACAGGCTCAACAGGCCAGAATGACCTATCGAGCCTGTTTGGAAAGTCTGTCTATTAGCCCTTTGCGCGCTCCAGGTACTCGCCGGAACGGGTGTCAACGCGGATCTTGTCGCCGATGTTGATGAACAGGGGGACCTTGATCTCAGCGCCGGTCTCCAGGGTGGCGGGCTTGGTCACGTTGGTAGCGGTGTCGCCCTTGAAGCCGGGGTCGGTCTCGGTGACTTCCAGATCAACAAAGGTGGGGGGCTCCACGGAGAAGATCTTGCCCTTGTAGCTGGAGATCTTGCAGATCATCTCTTCCTTCACGAAGCGGAAGCTGTCGCCCAGCAGTTCGGGAGCGATGGGGATCATGTCGAAGCTCTCCTGGTCCATGAAGTAGTACAGGTCGCCATCGTTGTAGCTGTACTGCATGTCCTTCTTCTCCACGTAAGCGTTCTCGAACTTAGCGGTGGGGTTGAAAGAAGTTTCGGTGACGGAGCCGGTGATGACGTTCTTCATCTTGGTGCGCACGAAAGCAGCGCCCTTGCCGGGCTTAACGTGCTGGAACTCGATGACCTGCATAACCTGGCCGTCCATTTCAAAGGTCATACCATTACGGAAATCGCCTGCAGAAATCATATTATTCATCCTCCAAACAAAATTGGTTTTTCACTCATATAAGCTCTACCATTGTACAATATCTTGGTCTTTTTTGCAATGCTTTTCTGCTAATTCCCCGCCGAATCTTGACAATGAGAGAGATACTCCTCTTTCATGACCAAGGCATCTACATCCTGCGTTCCCGCACTTTCGCAGATGATGGTGGGGCCCCAGCCCCGGCGGGCCAGCTCCCGGCAGAGAGGCCGGTAGTCCGGGCCGAAGTCGGTCTGGTCGAAGGTCAGGTGCCTGGACTCGCCCCCCTTGGGGGTGAACTCGATCATGGAGAAGTGGCTGTGGAAGACCCGGGCCCGGTCCAGGCCCAGCACTTCCTCCATCCGGTCCAGCATCCTGGCCGTCTCCTCCTGGCCCTCCAGAAGGCCCAGGGAGCGGGCGTAGAGGTGGCCGAAGTCCACGCAGGGCAGGAGCCCTTCGCACACGTTGGAGAGAGCCAGGACCTCCTCCAGGTCCCCCAGCTGGTTGATCTTACCCATGGTCTCGGGACACAGGAGAATATCCCCGTAGCCGGCATCGTCGCACCGCCGGCGGAGCATCCGGAAGGACTCCTTGGCGGTGGTCAGGGCAGCCTCCCGGGTACGCTTCTGAAGGGCCCCCGTGTGGATGACCACCCGTCCGGCCCCCATCCACCGGGCCACCTGGCAGGCGGCCAGAACGTAGCCTGCCGTCTTCTCCTGGCTGTCCGGGTCGGGGTTGGCGGGGTTGACAAAGTAGGGGGCGTGGAGGGACAGGGTGATCCCCGCCAGGGCGGCCTGGCGGCCGATCTCCCGGGCGGTGGCCTCCCCCACGTTGACCCCCTTGCCGCACTGGTACTCGTAGGCCTCCAGGCCCTTGCCCATCAGCCACAGGGGCATATCCTTGGACTTCTTAAAGCCCTCCAGGGCAAAGTTCTCCGGGTTTCCGGCGGTGCCGAATTTGGCTCTCACAGGGTCTCTCCCCCCTTGGCCCGGGTGCGGAAGGGGGTCTCCACCCCGTAGCGGGCTTTCCGGAAAAGGGTGCCGAACTCGATGGGGCGCACCATGAGGGTCAGGACCCCGGCGTTGTTGCCCCCCCAGATGTCAGTGAAGATCTGGTCTCCCACGATGGCGGTCTCCTGGGGGGTCCGCTCCATCTGGGCCATGGCCCGCTTAAAGCCGCCGGGCTTGGGCTTTCCGGCGTGGCCCATGTAGGGGACCCCCAGGGCCTCGGCAAACCGCTTGGCCCGGCCGGGCTTACGGCTGTTGGACAGGATAAAGAGGGTGATGCCGGCGGCGTTCAGCCGGTCCCGCCAGTCTTTGATCTCCTGGGTGGGCATCTTCTGGGCGTAGGGGATCAGGGTGTTGTCCAGGTCGGCCAGCAGGAGGGTGACCCCTCTGGCCCGCAGACGTTCTATGTCAATGGTATAAATACTGTCGAAGAGATAATCAGGTACTAAATTCACGGGTTCTCCTTCTATCTGGCCAGAAGGCCGCATATGGTTGTCTGGAACTACCTGTATTATACACGGACAACCAACGTTGAACAAGGGGGATTCCTTCATGAAGCAGTATCTTCTCACGCCGCCCCATCAGGTCACCCAGGCCCTGGCCCTGGGGCTGCCTTTGGCCCACATGGCCTTTCAGCTGGACCGGCAGGGCCGTCTGGTCCAGGCGGGCAGCGGTCAAGGGGGCCTGATGCTGGTGGGTGTCCCGGAGGCCCCGGAAGGCCCTGCTGACCCCGGTCATGCCGTCCGGGAGATCCTGACCCTCTGCACCAAGCGGGGCTTTCTGGGGGTCATCCTGGACCTGGAAACGCCCCCGACTCCCTACCTGGCCCGATTCATCCGGAGCTTGGAGGAGGGCCTTGCCAAGGCCCGGAAGGGACTCTTCCTGCCGGAGAGCTACAATGCCTACAGCCAGCGGGCCGTTCTGTTTCTCTCCTCGGCCATCTCCGGGGGCTCCCTGGAGGGGCGGCTGAAGGAGGCCGTGGAACAGTACGGCCCCCAGCGGCTGACCCTGAGCCTCCACCGGACCTCGAGGGATTTCTTCCTTCCCTCCCCCGACGGCCAGGGACGGCCCATCAGCCGGGAGGAGCTGGACCGGCGCATCCGCCAGCTGGAACCCCGGATCTTTTTCTCCCCCCAGCTGTGCGCCCGGTATTTTACGTACATGAGCCGGGACACCGGGGCCCACTTCGTCCTCTTTGACGATGCCGAGACCCTGAAAAAGAAGCGGGACCTGGCCCTCTCCCTGGGCATCCAACGATTCTTCTGGGTCTACCCGGAGATCGAAGATTTATGTACCGCAGGCTTTGCCTTCCCGCTGGAAGGTAACCCAGATTAAATCATTTTTTCGCCGGCTTTGCCGGTGAAAAAATTCTTCTCGGGCCGAGAGTGCCCGGTTTCACCGGGCGCGGGTCGGCCCGCAGCTCTCACTTGAGGGAGCCCAGCCCAGCGGGTCCCTCAAGTTGATAAAAAAGACCTGTCCAAATACATGGACAGGTCTTTTATGCTCATTAATAGTACTTTTTACGGTTCTTACGAGCGGCCTCAGACTTCTTGCGGCGCTTCACGCTGGGGCTCTCATAGTGCTCTCTCTTACGGACCTCGGCCAGGACGCCGGACTTGGCACAGCTACGCTTAAACCGCTTCAGAGCGCTTTCCAGAGATTCATTTTCTCTCACGTGGATTTCAGACATTCGTTTTCCCTCCCTCCGAAGTGGTGAGTTGCTCTCACGCACCAAAAGGGCCATCGTTAATATATGGCTTTAACAGTGATATTATATGCAATCCCCACGGTATTGTCAAGAGAAATCTTTACGATTTTCCCTCTTTCTCAAGCCTTGGGCTTGAGGATCAGGTTCACCAGCTTGTTGGGCACGTGGATGACCTTCACGATCTCCTTGCCCTCCATGAGCTTTGCGATCTTGGCATCAGCGGTGACGATCTCCATCACGGCAGCTTCCTCGCTGCCCATGGGCACGGTGACGGTGGACTTCAGCTTGCCGCCCACCTGGACTGCGATGGTGACCTCGGAGGCAATGGTCTTGCTCTCGTCGTAGACAGGCCAGGAGGAGGTGGAGGCAAAACCTTCGAAGCCGAAGCGCTCCCACAGCTCGTCAGCCATGTGAGGTGCGAAGGGGGAGACCAGCTGCAGCATGGTCTTGAACTCTGCCTTGTTCACACCCTTGTCGTAGAACTGGTTGGTCAGGGTCATGAGGGCTGCGATGCCGGTGTTGAACTTCATGTTCTCGATGTCGTCGGAGACCTTCTTGATGGTCTTGTGGACCAGGGCTTCGTTGTCCTTGGAGTACTCGTCGCCCTCGGCCACATTTTCGGCCAGGTTCCAGATGCGGTCCAGGAAGCGCTTGCAGCCCTTGACGGCGTTGTCGGACCAGGCAGCGGCCTTCTCGAAGTCGCCGATGAACATGATGTACATACGCATGGTGTCTGCGCCGTACTGGGCGATGACATCGTTGGGGTTGACCACGTTGCCGCGGGACTTGGACATCTTCTCGCCGCCCTCACCCAGGATCATGCCGTGGCTGGTGCGCTTCTTGTAGGGCTCAGCGAAGGGGACCACGCCGATGTCATACAGGAACTTGTGCCAGAAGCGGGAGTACAGCAGGTGCAGGGTGGTGTGCTCCATGCCGCCGTTGTACCAGTCCACCTGGCCCCAGTACTCCAGAGCTTCCTTGGAGGCCAGTGCCTCGGTGTTCTTGGGGTCCATGTAGCGCAGGAAGTACCAGGAGGAGCCGGCCCACTGGGGCATGGTGTCGGTCTCGCGCTTGGCAGGGCCGCCGCAGCAGGGGCAGGTGGTGTTGACCCAGTCGGTCATGGGAGCCAGGGGGGACTCGCCGGTGTCGGTGGGCTCGTAGCTCTCCACCTCGGGCAGCAGCAGGGGCAGCTGCTCCTCGGGGATAGCCACCCAGCCGCACTTCTCACAGTTGACCAGGGGGATGGGCTCGCCCCAGTAACGCTGACGGGAGAAGACCCAGTCACGGAGCTTGTAGTTGACCTTCTGATGGCCGATACCCTTCTCCTCCAGCCACTTGGTGATGACGGGGATGGCATCCTTGACGGTCAGGCCGTCCAGGAAGTCGGAGTTGACCATGATGCCGGTGTCGTCCTTCAGGGTGAAGGCTTCCTTCTCCACGTCGCCGCCCTTGACCACTTCGATGATGTCGCAGCCGAACTTCTTGGCAAACTCCCAGTCACGGTCGTCGTGGGCGGGAACTGCCATGATGGCGCCGGTGCCGTAGGACACCAGGACGTAGTCGGAGATGAAGATGGGGATCTCCTTGCCGTTGACAGGGTTGATGCCCCGGACACCGTCCAGCTTCACGCCGGTCTTCTCCTTCACCAGCTCGGTGCGCTCGAAGTCGGACTTGCGGGCAGCGGCCTCCACATAAGCGGTGACCTCATCCCAGTTGCCCAGGGAGTCCTTCCACTTGTTGATGTAGGGGTGCTCGGGGGACAGGACCATGTAGGTGGCGCCGAACAGGGTGTCGGGGCGGGTGGTGTACACCACCAGGTCGTCGCCCTGGGTGGTCTGGAAGGTGACCTCTGCGCCGGTGGAGCGGCCGATCCAGTTCTTCTGCTGGATCTTGACACGCTCGATGAAGTCCACGTCGTCCAGGTCGTCGATCAGGCGCTGGGCATACTCGGTGATCTTCAGCATCCACTGGCTCTTCTCCTTGCGGATGACCTCGGAGCCGCAGCGCTCGCAGCCGCCGTTGACCACTTCTTCGTTGGCCAGGACGCACTTGCAGGAGGTGCACCAGTTCACGGGCATGGAGGTCTTGTAGGCCAGGCCCTTCTTGAAGAGCTGCAGGAAGATCCACTGGGTCCACTTGTAATAGCCGGGGTCGGTGGTGTCCACCACACGGTCCCAGTCGAAGGAGTAGCCCAGCATCTGCAGCTGCTTGGTGAAGTTGGCGATGTTCTGCTCGGTGACCTTTGCAGGGTGGATGTGGTTCTGGATGGCGAAGTTCTCGGTGGGCAGGCCGAAGGCATCATAACCCATGGGGAAGAGAACGTTGTAACCGTCCATGCGGCGCTTTCTTGCCACCACGTCCATGGCGGTGTAGGGGCGGGCGTGGCCCACGTGCAGGCCGTGGCCGGAGGGATAGGGGAACTCCACCAGGCCGTAGAACTTGGGCTTCTCGCTGGCGTTGGGGGTATGGTAGATGTTCTCCTTGGCCCAGCGGTCCTGCCACTTCTTCTCGATGCGGTTAAACTCGTACTTCAATGTTATCACGCTTTCCTAAAATATTGTTTATTCTCAGCCGTTTTCGGGAACGAGGATCTCGCTCAGATCCACCTTGGTTGCGTCCTGCCACAGGCGGTCCAGGTCGTAGAACTCACGGGCCTCCTCGGAGAACAGGTGGACCACCACGTCGCCGTAATCCTGGAGGATCCAGGTGCCGCCGCGGTGACCTTCAATGTGGTGGGGGACAATGTCGTTGTCCTTCATGGCCTTCTCGGCTGCGTCGCCCAGCGCCTTCAGCTGGGGAGCAGAGGTGCCGGAGCACAGGACAAAGTAGTCACACAGGCTGGTGACGCCGTCGGTCTCCAGGACCAGGATGTCCTTGGCCTTCTTGCTGTCCACCGCTTTTGCGATAGCCAGCGCCATCTCTTTAGGGGTCATGCTATCTTCCTTTCTGATACAGGGGCAAGCCCTGCCTTCTTTGCTTTTTCATCCACCGGCCGTGTCCTCGGTGGTGGGCAGGTTGTTTACGGTGGTGCCGTAGATCACATGCTGCATATCCGGGGTGATGGCCGTGGTGTAGGGGTTCATATGGTTGTTTATGATGTCTAACAGTGCTCCGTCGTTGACAAAGACGTAGGACTGGTAGTTCTGATAGGTGGGGCTCCAGAGGCTGCCGGTGTAGTCTCCGGGCAGGCTGTGGAACCGGGTGCCGTCCTCCTTCAGGAAGAGGGCGTGTTCGCCGAACCAGACCATCTCCCCGTAGGTGAGGTTACTGTCCAGGTTGGTGTCGATGATGTCGGCGATCTCCTTGATGTTGGTAAGGGTGCTGATACTCAGCGCCTGGCCGATCATAGCCTTCATGAAGCTCTGCTGGACCTCCACACGGCCCACATCGCCCACAGAGAGGCTGGGGCCGCTGTTGTTCTGCCGCCAGCGGAGAACCTTCACGGCGTCCTCGCCGGTGAGGTGCTGCATCCCGGTGTCGTAGTGGATGTGCAGGTCCTGGGTGGGGTCGTCGTAGTGCATATCATAGGGCACGTTGTAGTCCACACCCCCCATGGCATCCACCAGCTGGGCCACAATGTCCATCTCCATGACGAAGTAGTAGTCAGGGATGTAGCCAATGAGGTCCCGGACCTCCTCCAGGAGGCCCTCCATGCCGGTGTTGTTGTACACCGAGTTGATCTTCTTGATCTCCCAGGGCACATCCACCAGGGTGTCCCGGTAGATGCTCAGCACATCCAGCTGGCCGTTGGGCACATCATAGCAGCCCACCATGATGGTGTCGGTGTTGCCGCCGCCGGCATCGTCCCGGCCCACCAGCAGGAAGGTGTATACGTCCTCCCGCCGTCCGGCTTCCAGCAGGGCGGGGTGGGTCCCCTCTCCCTGGCTCTCGGCCTTGTCCAGGTCCGGGGCCTTGACAAAGACCATGTGCAGCGCCATGCCGAGAACCAGCAGGAAGGCCAGAACCACCAGAACGATCAGGGCGATCTTCCTCTTTCTCCCCTTCCTGGTCTTCACCGGAGGGATGTCTTCCGGCCGCCGGTCAGTTGGAGGCGGCTGGCGGACAGGCTCCCGCTGGGGAATGGGCTCTTCCGGACGGTGCAGGATGGTCTCCTCCATCTCAGGCCGACGGGGGATGGTGTCCTGCTGGTCGGGTCTGGTCCGCCGGGGTCGTTCCTCGTAGACACGGTCTCTGGGTTCCCGGTAGTCCTGAGGGTAGTCATACTCGTCCTGGTAGATCCGGGCGTAGACCGCCCGCTCTGCCTCCCGGTAGGCCTGATCCATGATCCGCTGGCGGGAGCGTTCCTCCTTCTCCCGCTGGCGGCGTTCCTCTTCGGAAAGGCGACGTCCCTTCACTGGGACCGCCCCCTCAGCTCATCCAGGGTACCCTGGGTGTTCTTATGGATGGGGACCCCACGCTCGGTCAGGTCCTCCACGTTCATCTCCAGGCCCAGGATCATGGCCTTGTCCAGGTCCTCCCAGACCAGGCGGCGCATCTCCTCCACCCCGTCGAAATCCCGGTTGGGCTCCATGTAGTCAGCCAGGTAGAGGATCTTATCAAAGGTGGTCATACCGGGCTTGCCGGTGGTGTGGCAGAAAATGGCCTGGACCACGTCATCGGGCTCCCCGAAGACGTGCTTGGCCACGGCAGAGCCGGTCTTGGAGTGGAGGAGCTTGGGGGACTGGATCTCCAGCTCGTCCATCTCGATGCCGTACTTCTGGCAGCATTCCACGGAGGGTTCCAGCTCCCAGTACTTGGTGCAGTCGTGGAGGATGCCGGCCCGCCGGGCCTTGTCGGGGTCTACCCCCCAGTACTTGGCCAGGGCCACGGCGGTCTCCTCGGTGCCCCGGATGTGGGCCAGGCGCTTGGCCTTCACCATGGAGTAGGACACGGCCCGGAGGTGCTTGTCGCTCAGGTTCTTCAGGTCTGCCTTGGTGCCGAAGAGGCCTTCCTTCAGGATGTAGCCGTAGACCGGCTCCCACAGATACTGGGCGGGGTCCACGTTGCCCCCGGTCCACTCGCTGGCCAGCATCCGCCGCAGGTCCCGGGAGGCGATCTCCCGGATCTCGGGGAGCTTCACCACGGTGGTGCGGGCGTGGAACTTTTCTTCCAGGAAGGCTTTCTGCTCCTGGAACATCTCTTCGGTGTCGTCCTGGTTCCGGGAGAAGGCCGCCACCCCGGCGTACTGGAAGATCCGCTCGGGCTGGTACCAGTTCTGCAGGGTCAGGAACATATCCGTGCCCATGAGGAGCCACAGTTCATCTTCGGGGTAGAGTTCGTGGAGGACCTCCACGGTATCGGCAGTATAGCTCTTGCCCTCCCGCCGGAGTTCCAGGTCTGAGGCCTCTGCCCGGGGACCCAGGCCGTCGGCCATGAGCCGGGCCATCTCCAGGCGCTGCTCCGGGGAGGCAGATTCCTCTGCCATGGACTTGTGGGGAGGCTCCCGGTCGGGGATGATGAGAAGGCGGTCCAGCCCCAGCTGCTCCATGGCGGACCGGGCGGCCTCCATATGTCCCAGATGAGGCGGGTCAAAGGTCCCGCCGTAAATTCCGATTTTCACGTTGGTTTCACCTGCTCCTTTTTTGCGGTTGAAATCTGCGTTTACTTCTTTACGGGCTTCTTCTTGTCCTTCACCAGGACGATCTTGTCGGTCTTGCCGGGCCTGTGGCTCTCCCGGTACAGGACGAACTTGGTGCCGATGACCTGGACCCCCTCACTGCGGGTGAGCTGGGCCAGTTCCTGGCAGGCTTCCTTGGCGGTGTACATGGAGTTTTCCAGGACACGGCACTTGATGAGTTCCCGGGCCTCCAGGGCGTCGTTGGCCTGCTTCACCAGGTTCTCGCCGATGCCGTCCTTGCCGATGTGTACGATGGGCTCCAGGCTGTTGGCCATGGCCCGCAGCTGTGCTCTCTGCTTACTGGTCAGTTCCATTGAGTTTCTTCTCCAATTCTTTTTTGAATACCCGCAGGGCGTTGCCTCTGTGGGAGATCTGATTCTTTTCCTCGGCGGTCAGCTCCGCCATGGACTTGCCCCGCTCGGGCAGCCAGAAGACGGGGTCGTAGCCGAAGCCCCCCTCTCCCTTGGGGCCCTGGGCCACCACGCCGTGGACCTCGCCCCGGGCCATGAGCTCGGTGCCGTCGGGGAAGGCGCAGCAGATGACGCTGACAAACTTGCAGGCCCGGTCCTCCTTGCCCTCCATGTTCTTCAGCAGCAGCTGCCAGCGGCCGGTGTCGTCCAGACCCTCGCCCCCGTAGCGGGCGGAGTAGACGCCGGGAGCGCCGTCCAGGGCCTCCACCACCAGGCCGGAGTCGTCGGCGATGGCGGGCAGGCCGGTGGCCTCCATGATGGCAACGGCCTTGATGCGGGAGTTTTCCTCGAAGGTGGTGCCGGTCTCCTCCGGTTCCATGTCCACCCCCACGTCGGACTGGGAGAGGACTTCCACCCCCAGCTCCCCCAGGATGGCCCGCATTTCGGCCATCTTCTTTTTATTGTGGCTGGCAAGGACTGCTTTCATCATGCCTTCCCTCCCAGGGCTTCCTTCTGGATCTGCTGGAGCTCTTTGATGCCCTTGGCGCAGAGCTTCACCAGTTCCTGCTGCTCTTCGATGGTAAAGGCACGACCCTCACCGGTGCCCTGGATCTCCACCAGCTGGCCGTCGCCGGTCATGACGCAGTTCAGGTCCACCTGGGCAGAGGAGTCCTCTTCATAGCACAGGTCCAGCAGGGCCTCATCTTCCACGATGCCGGCGGAAATGGCGGCCACAGGGGTAATGATGGGGTTCTCGCGAATTTCGCCCTCTTCCATGAGCTTACGGATGGCCAGGCACAGGGCCACATAGCCGCCGGTGACCGAGGCAGTGCGGGTGCCGCCGTCCCCCTGGAGGACATCACAGTCAATGGTGATGGCCCGCTCGCCCAGCTTCTTCATGTCCACAGCGGCCCGGAGGGCACGGCCCACCAGACGCTGGATCTCGGCCGAGCGGGGGGAGAGCTTCAGCTTGGAGATGTCTCTCCGGCTGCGCTCCCGGTTGGCACGGGGGAGCATGGAGTACTCGGCGGTGACCCAGCCCTCCCCGAAGGGAACATGGGGGGGCGTGCGGTCCTCCAAGCTGGCGGTGCACAGGACCTGGGTGTTGCCGCAGCGGATCAGGCAGGAGCCCTCGGCAAATTTATTGATGTTGGGGATGATTTCTACGGGACGAAGTTCGTCGTTCTTACGACCGTCAATACGAGACATAACAATTCCCTCTTTTCGTTAGACTAATGCTTCGGCAAAGGCCACGGGGTCGAAGGGCTGCAGGTCGTCGATGCCCTCGCCCAGGCCCACGAATTTCACGGGGACCCCCAGCTCCTTGGCAATGGCCAGGACGATGCCGCCCTTGGCGGTGCCGTCCAGCTTGGTCAGGACGATGCCGGTGATGCCGGCGCTCTGGCTGAACTGCTTGGCCTGGATGAGGCCGTTCTGGCCGGTGGTGGCGTCCAGCACCAGCAGAACCTCCTTGGAAGAGGTGTTGCCCTCCCGGTCGATGACACGGCTGATCTTGTTCAGCTCGTTCATCAGGTTCTGCTTGTTGTGGAGGCGTCCGGCAGTGTCCACCAGGACCACGTCGGCCTTTCTGGCCCGGGCGGCGTTCATGGCGTCAAAGACCACGGCAGCGGGGTCGGAGCCCTCCCCGTGCTTGATGATGTCCACCTTGGCCCGGTCGGCCCAGATGGTCAGCTGGTCGGCGGCGGCGGCACGGAAGGTGTCACCGGCGGCCAGCAGGACACGGTTGCCCTCATTCTTCAGGACGTTGGCCAGCTTGCCGATGGTGGTGGTCTTTCCCACGCCGTTGACCCCGATGATCAGGATGACGGCAGGCTTGTCCTCCAGGTGCAGGCCGGTGTCGCCCACATCCAGCATCTCCACCAAAATCTCCCGCAGGCAGGCCTTGACCTCCTCGGGGTCCTTGAGCTTGCGCTCCTTCACCCGGTCACGGAGTTCCTCCACGGCCTCCATGGTGGTGTCCATGCCCATGTCGGAGAGGATCAGGTTCTCTTCCAGTTCCTCGAAGAAATCCTCATCCACAGAGAAAAGGCCGGAAAAGATGCTTAACTTCTTGATTTTATTGAACAGTCCCATCGGGGTGTCCTCCTAGTTGGTTATTATGCTTTCGGCGCGGTCTGGAGAAGTTCTTCCGCCTGCTTCAGGTCCAGCTTCAAAATTTTGCTGACCCCCTGGCGCTCCATGGTGACGCCGTAGAGCAGGTCGGCGGCCTCCATGGTCTCCCGCCGGTGGGTGATGAAAATGAACTGGGTGCTGTGCCCCATGGCCCGCAGGTACCGGATGAACCGGGCGCCGTTGGACTCATCCAGAGCCGCCTCGATCTCGTCCATCACGCAGAAGGGGGTGGGATGGACCTGGAGAATGGCAAAGTACAGGGCAATGGCCACCAGGGCCCGCTCGCCGCCGGAGAGGAGGCTGATGGTCCGCAGGGTCTTGCCCGGAGGCTGGACCCGGATGTCGATGCCGCAGGTGAGGACCTCCTTCTCGTCCTCCAGGGCCAGGGTCCCCTGACCGCCCCCGAAGAGGTCGGTAAAGGTCTGGGAGAAGGCGTCCCGGATGCGGGTGAACTCCCGGAGGAAGACCTCCCGCATCTCCTCCGTGATGCCCTGGATGATGACCTCCAGCTCCCGCTGGGCGGTCTCCACGTCGGTCTTCTGGTCGTTTAAGTAGTGGTAGCGCTCCTCCACCCGCTGGAACTCCTCCACAGCCCCCAGGTTCACATGGCCCAGGCGGCGGATGGTCTCCCGGAGCTGACCCGCCTGGCGGGTGGCCTGGGAGAGGTTGGAGATCTTCTGTCGGATGGCCTGGGCCCCCTGGTGGGTGACCCCGTAGGTGTCCCAGAGCTTGTCCAGGAGGCGGTTTTCCTCCATGGATGCCTGGAGACGTTTCTGCTCCAGGCCGGCGGTCTCCCGCTGGAGCCGGAGCTGGTCTTCGTTCTTGGTGCGGGCCTGGCGGTCGGCCAGGATGCGCTCCCGGTCCAGCCGGAGCTTTTCCCCATTGGCCTGGGCCAGGGCGGCGGTGAGTTCCTCCCGGGTCTGGGCCAGGGTCTTTTCTTCCTCCTGCCACCGGTTGATTTCCTGTTCCAGGCTGGCGTTCTCCCGGTCATAGCCGGTGAGCAGGGCCTCCTGGCGGTCCCGGTCGGCCTGGGCGGTGGTCCGCTGGCTGGACAGCTGGTCCAGCAGAGGGCGGAAGGCCCGGATCTCCGCCTGGAGGACGGCCAGCTTCTCCCGCAGGGCAGGAACCTCCCCATTTTCGGACAGGGCTTCCCAATCCTGACGGGCTTCCACCTCCAAGAGGGCCTGACGGGTCTGGGCCCGTGCCTCCTCCAGGGCGGTCTGGCCCCGGCGAAGGTCCTCCCTGGCCCGGGCCAGTTTCTCTTTCAAGGTATCTTCCTCGGCCCCTCGGGTGAGGATGCCCCCCTGTCGGGCCACGGAGCCGCCGGTCATGGAGCCCCCGGGCCGGAGGATCTCTCCGTCCAGGGTGACCACCGGGAAGCGGTAGTTTCTCCTCTTGGCCAGGGCCACGGCATGGTCTAAGGTATCTGCCACCACGGTGCGGCCCAGAAGGCTCTGGACGGCCAGGCGGCAAGTATCGTCACAGTCCACCAAGTCAGCGGCCACGGCCACGAAACCCGGTTCCCGGTCCAGGCCATCCTCCCGGAGGATGCTGGGCCACAGGGCGGTCAGGGGCAGGCAGGTCACCCGGCCCCCATCCTGCTTTTTTAAGAGTCGAAGGACGGCCTTGCCGGCCTCCTCGTGTTCTACAATGAGGTTCTGCATGGCCCCGCCTAGGGCGGTCTCCAGGGCCACGGTGTATTGGGACGGCACCCGGAACAGGTCGCCCACAGGCCCCAGAACGCCGGTGAGATTCCCCCGGCGGACCTGGCCCATGGCGGTCTTGACCCCCTTGGTGTAGCCCTCGTAGTGGTCGGCCATTTCGGCCAGGAGCCTTGCCCGGTCAGCCAGTCGGCTCTCGGCCATCCGCAGATCCATCCAGGCCTCTTCCGCCCGTTTCTCCCGGCTGCGGCACTGGTTCAGGGCCTCCTGGCTCTGGCGGATGGCAGTCTGCCGGGCGGCCTTTTCCTCTGCCTGACGGGCCAGGGCCTGGTCCAGGTCCCGGCGGCAGGTCTCTTCCTGGCCTTTCAGTTGGTCCAGGCGGGCCTCCTGGCGGCGGATGTCCTCCTCCAGGCCGGTCTGCCGGGCCTGCTTTTCGGCCAGTTCCCCCCGGATACGCCGGGCGGCGGCCTGGTTATTGTGGATGCGCTCCCGGAGCAGACCCACTCGCTGCTGACCGGTGCGCAGTTGATGTTCGGTTTCTTCCAGCCGGGCCCGCAGGGTCTCCCCCTGGGCCTCCTGGTCCCGGATCTGCAGGAGAAGCTCCTCTGACCGGGCATATAACTCGTCGGCCTCTCTGGTGCAGGTCTCCAGGTCCCGCTGGGCAGTCTCGTGATCCAGGCGAAGCTTGCTCCCCTTCTCCCGCTGCTCGTCCAGCTGGTCGGACCACAGGGAGATCTCCAGCACCTTCAGTTCCTCCCGAAGGGCCAGGTACTTCTGTGCAGTCTCGGCCTGGGCTTTCAGGGGCTCCCGCTGGAGTTCCAACTCCTCCAGCTTGTCGGCGATCCGCAGCAGGTTCTCCTGGGTGCGCTCCAGCTTTCGCTGGGTCTCCTCCTTCTGATGGCGGCAGTGGGAAATGCCGGCGGCCTCCTCAAAGATCTCCCGCCGCTGGGTGCTCTTGGCAGACAGGATCTCGTCGATCTTGCCCTGGCCGATGAGGGCGTAGCCCTCCTGGCCCAGACCGGTGTCCATGAAGAGTTCGTTCACATCCCGCAGGCGGACCTGCTTGTTGTCCAGATAGTATTCACTCTCTCCGGACCGGTAGTACCGCCGGGTGACCGTGACCTCCTCCCTGCCCTGGGGCAGGATGTCGCCGCAGCCATCCAGAGTCAGGGAGACCTGGGCAAAGCCCTGGCGCTTCCGGCCCTGGGTGCCGCCGAAGATCACGTCCTCCATCTTGCCCCCTCGGAGCTGACGGGCGGACTGCTCTCCCAGGACCCAGCGGATGGCGTCGGAGATGTTGGACTTGCCGCTGCCGTTGGGGCCTACGATGGCGGTGAGAGGGTGATCGAAGGAGAGTACAGTCTTGTCGGGAAAGGACTTGAACCCTTGTAATTCCAGTGCTTTCAGCCGCAAGGCATTCTCCCCCTTTATAAAAGACTATAATTCAGTTTATTATAGCAACTTCTCAGGTGATTTGCAACGGGGAATTGTGGGGAACTCTATTATAAATAGAAAACCAGCCCTGTACATACCGTACAAGGCTGGTCAAAATCAAGGATTTAACTGGTCGATTTCTTTTTGCAGGTCCACCAGGAACTCTGCGGCGGGGATGCCGTCCATCTGGGTGTGATGGAACTGGAAGGACATGGGCAGGGTGGTTTTGAACCACCCTCTGCGGTACTTCCCCCAGATCAGGAA